>JAHEDF010000245.1 GCA_024641365.1 Planctomycetota bacterium
CTTGTCCTTTTCCTTCACCTTGTCCTTTTCCTTTTCCTTCACCCTGTCCTTGTCCGGGTTGTTGTCCCTGTCCTTTTCCTTCGCCTTGCCCCGGTTGTTGCCCCGGTTGCTGCCCTTCACCTGGTTGTTGTCCCTGTCCTTTTCCTTCACTAGGTGTTTGTCCAGGCTGTTGCCCTTGTCCTGGTTGATTTTGATTTGGCGAATCATTTTTTGCGAGCTGGGGTTCGTCTCCAGGCTGTTGCCCTGGCGCTTGATCACCGCCATTTTGTTCTTTACGCACCGCTTCAATTAATTCATCTAATTGATTACGCGTGCGCCGCAATGTTTCTGCGCGGTCACCCGTGGTGCTATCGGCCGCACGTTCAATGCCGTCGCGTACTTTACGTAATGATTCGTTTGCGCGTTGTTCTGATTCTTGCGCTTGTTGGGTAAAATTACGCCGCGCCAGTTCACTCGCGCGTGCTAATTCTTTGTCGACGCCGTGTAATTTGGCATCGCGTAAGGTATCGTATAATTTACGGCTTAATATCGGTTCAGAATCTTCAGCGGCTTCGGTAACGCGTTGGATATCTTTTAATAATGAATCCACGGCTTCCTTTTGTTTGTTCAGTGCATCGGCAACTGACGGTTCTTCACTGTCGTCAGTTAATGACTTCTTTTTGTTCGTTTCTTTTTTATTATTTAATTGCTGTGCAATACCCTGTTGTTGTTCATCAAGGCGCTGTGCTTCCTCGCGTAAGCGTTGTAAATCAGCATCAAAAGCACTACTGGTCTTTTTCTGAAATTCATCGCGTAAATCTTCTAGTCGTCCTTGGACGCGAGTTCCCTGGGCGACGGCTTTATCAACATCATCCTTTTTAAGTGCTTCATTAGCCTGCTGGGTTTGCTCACGAATTTTTTCTAATTCTTTACGAGCATCTGCCATTCTTTCTTTATTTTCAGGTTGTTCGGTGCGCTGCGTCAGTTGATCTAATTCGCGTAACATCTCTTGTTGCTGTTCTTGTAAGCGTTTTAGCGCGCGACGTAGTTCTTCTTTTTCCGCTTCCGTTTCTGCGGCGCGTAAACTGGCTGCAAGCTCTTTGGCTTGTTTATTAAGGTCAGCTTGGCGCTGTGCTAGTTCGCGTAGACGACTGAGCACTTGCAGCTCTTCACGTTGCTGTTGTTGCTGTTGTTGCTGTTGTTGCTGCTGCGCGGTTTGTTCGGTTTCATAGCGGCGATCTTCTTGTTTTAATTCTAACTCATTCAGTTCTTGTTGTTCATTTTTACTCCCGCCACCGCCGCCACCTTTCGATTTGGTGACATCTTTATTATCATTAGCAGCCAGCCGCATTAAATCTTGTAAGGCGGCGCGTTCTGACGTGTGCGCCTTATTTAATAACGTTTTACTAACCGTAGGGTTGCCTTTTTCCAAAGTGGATTGCGCATTTGTCATGTGCACTTGAGCGGAGTTAGCTAATGCTAATTGTGTCGGATCGTCGATTTCTGCCTTCATGGTTTCCAATTGATCACGTACAGCGGCTTGGCTTTGAGCGATAGTTGCGGTGTCGTCAACCACATTGGCGTTATCGGTTTCCGTAGGGACCTTGCCTGCGAGTTTAAATGTCGCCATAACGATTTGTCTTTGTAATTTAATTAATTCAGCATTTTGTTTCGGTGGTGGAGGTGGGCCGCCACCCGCAGCGGTTTTTTCGCGGAAGGTTTCTTCAAACGCACGGATTTCAGCAAAATATAAATCACTGCTGGTACGTCGCACGGCGCCATCGGCTCCGACATCTTCAGCCCAGAAATAATACGATAATAATTGATGTGGTTCAGCGTTCATGCCCTCGACCGCTAAAATATGTGCAATGGTTGCTTTAGTGTCAGCGGTATTGGCATCATCTGTTTTATTTAAACGCACAATAATGGGCTCTTCAGCCCCCAAAGCATAGGCAATACCGAAATCTTTTAACGCAAAGTCGTCTGACACCTGGGCTTCCAAGGCCAATTCTTGTAAGGCAGAAATTTTGGTGTCTTTTGCAGGAAATTTTGCTTTGAGTTTCGGTGGAATATTTTTGTGCACAACAATGTCAAAGCGAGGCGGGTCAAAATTACTACGACCGTCGGCATCAGTTAAAGCTAAACGATATTTAACATCTTCAGCGGGCTCGGTGGATAATAAGTAGGTGTTTGGTTGATCTGGCTTAGCAATTAAATCAATAGCCGTGCCTTGCTTATCAATTAATTGCGCTGTTGCGACTGGCTTGTTTAACGTAAAGGCAACGGATAATTTTGATCCTTCAATAACTGATACCGACAGCGTATCCGAAATATCTTTTGGACTCATATTCGTATAGCTGGGATATTCGATATGCGCATCAGCTTGTTGGAGTGCCGGTAAGTCATAAATAGTCAGCGAATACGTTTCGGAACGACCACCAGGATATTCGATGTGGTAGGAAACAGGCTCGCTGACATTACTGATGGTGCCACCATAAACCGGATCATTTAAATTCTTTTGCAGATCGACACGTAATGGTTCGCTACCCGTGGGACCAATAACCAGCGTCGCTTTTTCTGGTAATTGCTGTGGAAAGCGTGCCAGAAATACCACGGGTTTACCACGTTCGATCTCACTATTTCCGGGAATGACTTCGACGGAGAGTTGTAGTGGCGCCGTTGTTGCGGTGGTGCGATGTGGCGATTTCCACGACTGTGCAACAAAAGAAACCGCCACCGCGCCGTAAAATGCGACCATGGTTAACGTCAAAATAGAGAGCGCCGCTAATCGCTTACTTGGCACCGCGGCAATCCAATCATTTTTTAAGGCATGATTCATGACGTCATCAATGACGCGTTGTTGTAAATAGGTAAGCGATCCACCAACCGCTTTTTGTTCGACAGCCGTTTTTAATGCCGCACGTAATTCTGGGTGATTAGCTTCAACGTCACGCGCTAATTGTTGAAAATTAATCGCGTAATGGCGTTTGACTGAAACGCGCACCCAAAAAACAGCAATGAGCGATAGTGCCAGCCATGCAAAACTAATGACCGATGGTAAAGCAAACGATACATTATGAATAAGTAATAAAATCAGACCAATTATGGCGGCACTGGATAAAACGGCAATCGTGGCGCTATGGAGGCGTTGCCGTAATTGCCGTTCAGCCAGTGGTTGTAATTGTTCTTGGAGTGTCAATTCAGTCATGCGGTAACTCCTGCTGAGACGTCGTCCTGCTGTTTTAGTTTTCCTGTCGCTTGTCCGGCAACACTGGTTTCAATAATTAAAAGCACCAACACGGCCGCTAATACCCATGCCCAGGATTTTTGCTGGCTTTCCAGTTCGGCTATTTGTAATTGGCGTTGCGCCATGTGGGCATCGCTTATAGCTGAACCTGCCGTGATATTTTGTTGGGTAATTTTCACCCCAAGTGCTTCTAAAGATTCTAAAGCGAGCGGTGCGATTAAAGATTCGCCGGGATCAATATTCGCTGCAAGTAATACAGAGCCACTCGCGGATTTTAATTCATACAATCCAGGTTTTTCAACTGGCACGACAGATGCAGGAGTGGTTTTTTCAGTGTCTGGATTTGTTGTTGCTGGTGCGGCTTGCCGTTTAGCCATTATTTCCGCAGAACTTAATGGACCAATAAGCGCGGTGCTATTCGCAGCATATTCATAGGGCTCACCAATAATTAATGCAGTCGAGCGTTGCGTGCTTGGTCCACAGCGTTGTAGCTCAGTATAAATGAGTGGCACAAATTTAGTTGATAGGGCAAGTTGGCTATCAGCAGGGTGCCATCCACTGGTCATAACCAAAACGCGGCCTTTGCCGACCGTACATTCAAACCAGGCCGGATTGCCGTCATCGTACCACGCCAAAACGGTGGCATCACTTGGCAGCGTCACTTTACGATAATGCCATACATGAATTTTTGTAAAATCACCAAATTGTGCGATATCGAATGGGCGTAATAAGGGATGTTCATAATCGACACGTCCCAGCATCGCATAACCATTTAATTGTGCTTCGCTGCCGGTTAAATTTCGCCCGGTAAATTGCGCGAGCCAATCGACATCAGTTGGTGCGCGTAATACCACCATCATAGCACCACCTGCGCTCACATATTTTTGTAAGGTGTCATTCATTGACGTAGCAGGAGCGCCACTGACGACAACCCAACGCAGCGACGATAATGCAGCGGGTTCAATTGCGGTAATTAATCGTGGAGCCAATACACGCGTTGGTTGTAACGCGTGTTTTAAAAAATAAGGCAAACCATTCGGGTCATCAATTTTCTCATTACCAATAAATAACACAGGCGCATCGGCGGGCGCATCCTCTGCTATATATAAGGTGTTATCAAAATTATGATCATCACCGGATAAAATCAGACTCGTTCCTGGCTGACCAGAGAGACGTGCAGGAGCGCGGACAATGCGACTGCTGCCAGGGGGAACAGTGACGGTTGTTGGTGTGCCAACACCATCACTCCACGCGAGTGAGAAATTTTGATTTATAGATTTAGCATCATTAGTAACGCGAATGCGTTGGCGTTTGTCATCAGCATCAGGCGCTAATCCCTGTGCTGGTGCGACCAAAGCCATGCCTGCGTTGGTGGTTTTAGTCGTGTTAACTTGTTCAATCGAGACGGTTAATTCCTCTGGCCAGGTCGTATTACGTAAGGCATCAAGGCGCCGTCCTGCTTGCATGTCACTAATAACCACAATGTGCTTAGGTACTTTTGCATCGAGCGTCGCTGTTTCGTCTTCAGTAATTAATTCAACAGCACTCACTAAAGCAGCACCAATATCAGTGCCGGCATGGCTCAGTGGCGTGTGCGTAATTTTATTCAGTGAAAATGCTGCACGATTGGCAGCAGGGGTGGTTACCCAATTTTCAAAACTAACTATATGTCTGACGCCACGATCATATGTCATAATTGCAAAACGTTCGTGTTCACTGGCGCGATTTAAAACGGAGTCAACACGTTTCAGTGCTTGATCCCATAATCCGTCACGACTCATGGAAGCACTGGTATCGACGAGAATAACCGTGCGGCCGCCATGACCAGCGGTAATTAATTCCTCGGTGTTCCACAGTGGCCGTGAAAAGGCGATGGCTAAAAGAATGAGGGCGGCGCAGCGTAATAATAACAGCAAGAGATTTTCAACACGCGTTTTAGGCTGCATGCGTGGCGGCGATGGCCGCAAGAACATCAGCGAACTAAATGCCTGCACATGACGTGCACGTTGCCGTAGCAAATGCAGAATAATGGGAGCGGCGATAGCGGCGGCTGCCGCAAAAAAGAAGGGGAATAAAAAACTCATACGCCGCTTCCACTCGCAGCGCGTCGTTGAATGACGCGACCACGTCGCTGGCGGTCATTCATAAATTCAAATAAGGCTTCCGATAATGGGCGGTCGGTGGCAATGGGATGAAAATCGACCGTGAGTTCACTGGCAATTTTTCGTATAGCCTCGGTGTGGGCTTGGAAGCGCTTTAAATAATCATCACGTGCAGTGACGGGATCGATATAAACTTTTTGTAACGATTCACTGTCTTCAAATAAGGCCGCATTTTCAAAAGAGAAATCACGTTCTGCCGGATCAATAATTTGAAAAATAACTAAATCATGACCACTCGCGCGTAAATGCGATAATCGTTTAGCGAGCGTATCGATGGGCGCTAATAAATCGCTGACTAAGACCAGTAATCCGCGCCGCAATTGCATTTCAGCAATGCGTTGTAGCGGTGCAGATAAATCAGTGGCCGAACCGCTAGCGGTTAATTCCAAGCCATGTAATAAACGCCGCAAATGACCGTGACGATTGCGGGCAGGAACGACATGTTGCACGCGATCATCAAAGGTTATTAAACCAACGGCATCGCCTTGGGCGAATAAAAAGTGTCCTAAGGTCGCAGCTAAGGTCGCGGCATAATCTGATTTCGAATAACCGACTGAGCCATAACTCATGGAGCGACTGTGATCGACTAATAAATGACAACGCAGTGATGTTTCATCTTCAAATTTTTTAATGTAATGACGATCAGAACGCGCCAACACCCGCCAATCTAAATAACGTAAATCATCACCATCTACATATTGGCGATATTCAGTAAATTCAGTGCTAAAGCCATGTCGTGAGCTGCGATGAATGCCGCGAAAAAATCCATCAACTACCACTTTGGCACGCAGCTGCATGGATTTAATGCGCATC
>JAHEDF010000246.1 GCA_024641365.1 Planctomycetota bacterium
GCACGTCCACGGCCACCAATACCAAGCACAATGCCGCCTGAGCACACATACAAACTCGCTAAGGGCGTAATAAAACTTAAATATTCAAAGCCGACATGAGCAAGCGCATCTGACCGTCCAATAAATAAATAATAGGTGGCCGTAATAAGTCCGAGTACAATCGCTACGGCTGGATACCAACGGTGCCAAAAATGTGGATTAAGGACTGGCATCAAAGCAATAGCCAGCAACAAAGCGATAAATGGCAAGACGATCAAAAACGGAGGGCTCTCAATGGAGCCGTCAGCAGCAGCCATAGGCACAATCGTCGCCAGCAATAAAAGAAGAACGCGAATCATATTTCCTTACCAGGTTTTGCGGAGCCGCAGAATGGCAACTGATCCGCCTGATGCCAGACCGCGATCCTTGGCATTCTACCCGCTGCCGAATCCATGAGCGAAGCCCAGTGGCAGACTCTTAGAATGCTGAGATACTGAACAAACCGTGATTAAAAGCGCGCCGAAAACCACGAAATCGCGTTACCGACAATTCGTGCACGGGATGATGAAGACCATTCGTGGCGCTCTGTTGTTGCAAGATACCCCGCACCGCATTGCGCTTGGTATCGCTTGTGGGGTGTTTTGTTCACCGTTGCCGATGTTCGGGCAAATGGTGCTCGGCATGATTCTCGCCCGCCTCTTTCGTGGCAATGTCGTTGCCTCTTTGCCGTGGACGTGGATTTCCAATCCATTTACGACCCCATTTATATGGTATGGCGGTTATCGCTTTGGTATGCTTATTACGCCTGGCGATTGGCCATTATTTTCCTTTAAGCGTATTAGCGAGATTGTGGAAAAATTTACGAATTTATCTCTCGCCGATGGATTTTCATCTGGTTATGAAATTGTCGTCGAAATATTTATTCCGTTATTAGTTGGCACAATCGTATTTGGATTAATCGGTGCCGTCATGAGTTATGTGATAGCAATTCGGTCAGTGGAAAAATTACAAAAACGTCGCGCCGAGCGTTTCGCCCAATGGCGTCAACCTGCTCCGAATATTCAAAATGAAATACATACCGCAGATGAATTAAAACCAACCGTAGATACCGCAGATGCTACTGATGCGACGAGTAATTTACGAAGATTATCATCTGATGATTAACTTCATATTACGAGCGCCAAACTAAATTATTTTTACAACGAACTATTCTTTACCTGCCCACGGATTAAATTTTAATAACGGCACTACCTCTTCGCGGGGAACGTTTACCGTTATTGATCCTGCCGCGAATGGGGCAATTTCATATGGTGGGTATGTCACAGCAATACCCGTGTCAGTGAAATATGGCAAACGAACTGGCAAGACATCAATTTGCAAACCATGATCACGTAATTTAGCCTCACTGGGTATATTTTTTCGCTTTTTATACTGCGTGGTTAATAATGCGCTTAGCGCTTCGTGATTATTTTGATCTATGATATCTGTTAACGTCATGATGCGATTAGCCGTTAAATTAATTATAATCGCTTGCATATCGCTAGTTGAATGAGCGCCACCGGTAAAACTCACATTCCTTGCACGTAAACTGATAAACGTATCTGTATGCCAGGTGGTTTCGATAACGCTGTCACTATACCACTGTTTGGCACTGGCATTATTAGGAAATTCTTTGCGTAATGCCAAAATATTCTCAAGCATGCTTTTTTGCTTATCTACAACACGTTGTTTCCATGTTTCACCTGCTGGTAACCATGGAATTGTAACAGTTTGTAATAATTGCTCTGTTTGTTCGCGTTGGGCGTCAGTTTGTTTTGGCAACACAATGTCCAAAACCACGCGCACGCCATTAATTTCGCTGCCATAATGAACAGGTTCAGCTAATTCGAGCGCTGATAGTGAGGGAGATGAAAAAATGCAGGTCCACACCACTAACATAATTAAATTGTGGAATAGACGTTGCTCCATAAATTTATCCGCTGAGCGCTGCCACGCTTGCTTGTCGCGCAACTTGTTCCGCAACGGCTCTAAATGAGGCCGCACTACGACTATCAGGATGAGCTATTACTAACGGTGTGCCATCATCGCCAGCGGCACGTACGGCAGGTTCGAGTGGAATGCGGCCTAGAAATGGAATTTGTAATTCATGTGCTTCTTTTTCTGCGCCACCACTACCAAAAATTGGTTCGTTATGCCCACATTGTGGACATATAAATTCACTCATATTTTCAACTATGCCAAAAATCGGAACTTTCACTTTATCAAACATTGCTATCGAACGACGCACATCGGCTAATGCAACCGCCTGCGGTGTGGACACGACGACTGCACCCGCCAATGGTACTGACTGCGCTAAGGTTAATTGAATATCACCGGTACCAGGCGGCAAATCGACTAATAAATAATCTAATTCACCCCAGGTCACATCGGTAATTAATTGTTTTAACGCACTGACAATCATTGGACCACGCCAAATTACTGGCTGGCGTTCATCCAATAAAAAACCCATAGAAATCATTTTTACATTATGTGCTTCTAATGGTACCATTTTTTTATTAATAACATACGGTTGACGACTGATACCCATCATGGTTGGCACTGACGGACCATAAATATCTGCGTCTAGCAAGCCGACTTTTGCGCCAACAGCGGCCAAGGCACATGCTAAATTGACAGTGATCGTACTTTTTCCGACGCCACCTTTTCCTGAGCCAACGCCGATAATATGGCGAACACCCGGCAAGGCGTCACCAACTTGCGGGCCTTTCGGTACCTCAGCCGTCACATGAATATCTGCGCGCGTAATTCCGGGAACGGACAATGCAGCAGCACGACATTGATCTTCTAATTGTTGTTTAACCGGACATGCGCCGGTGGTCAGTACTAGTGAAAATTTAGCAACGTCGTTTTCAATGACTAAATCACGAATCATATTTAACGCGACTAAATTGCGCTTGAGATCCGGGTCTTCAACCGTTGCCAATGCAGCGCGAACAGCATCAATTACATCAGGCATGACTTTATTCCAATATGCTTTTGGGAAGAATTAACCGCCGAGATCTCAGAGACCGCAGTGAAAAAAAGAACTCTACTAATTAAGTAGAACGCCACACTAGCATGCCAAAGCCTAGTTATTCTATAGCAAAGATCTTTACTCATTTCATCTCTGCGCTCTCTGCGCTCTCTGCGGTTAATTAATAATTTTTTATGCGTATGAGTGCAAGCCAGCGAGCTGGACGTTTACCCAGTACCAATTAAAGGCCATGACGATGAATGCACCGATGGCAACGATAGCGGTTAGAATTCCTTTATGTTTAGGAGGGACTGCGACGCGTAAGTGTACGAGGCCAAGATAAACTACCCACGTTAGCAAGGCGAATACTTCTTTCGGATCCCAACCCCACGGACGGCCCCAGCTGACTGCCGCCCACACAGCCCCTAATACTAAACCAACCCACAACACCAACATGGCAAGTGCATCAATAGCAAAGGTGGTGCGATCCCATGCTTCACTGCGCATATCATTCCAGGGTAAGAAAATACGAATAATTAAATAGACCAATGACATCAATCCACCTAGTGCAATTAAACCATAACTACCGACAATACACGCCGTATGAACGCGTAACCAGAATTCTGATAAAATAGGCATCGCAGGACTAATGAAGGCATTAATATCATGATATTCCAATAATATTTGTGCGAAGACAATAAGACAGCCAAATAAACACGCACCAAGTGCTAAACTACCACGCGCATGTGCAACACCACGTTCTTCCTCGCCAGTCGCTAATGCTTTGCGACGCCGACTGACTAGAACTGCTTCGCCAATCAAAGCAGCAAAACTGGATAATAATGCTGCCGCCGCCATCGATTCATATAAATTTGCTAACGGAATACGTTGGGCTAATTCTGCACGAATTATAAATGCTGCCAATTGACCAATAAAACCAAATGTCGCGAGTACATATCCAATCCATAACGCCCAGGTTAATCGGCCGATTCCACCCATGGCTAAGAATGGCACAGCCAACAACAATGACATCCAGACCCAGTGAATAAATCCATTAAATCTCCAATAGGTCATTTCCAGTTCATTGGTAATAACCAACGGTGGTCTTCCCGCTGCTATATGATCACGATCAAATAACGTCCGTAATTCACTCGTCACATTTACAAAGTCGTCAATTTTGCTTTGTAATTCTTGATTCGAAATAAGTCCGTGACGAGCGGATTTCCAGCCTTGTCCGAGTGCATTCCAGGCAACCACAGCGCGCTCAATGGTATCATCTAGCGGCACGCGCAATGCAGCATCTGCCAAATCATCATCAGGAATTCGTAATCCAGCCCACCGTCCTTTTAAATTTTCTAACGAATCAGCAATAAGCGCCGGATTATCTAATTCCAAAGCGAGCGCAGATTGAGGATCATCCGCTAAACGTTTTGCAGCAGCGTCATCAATTTTCCCAGCCGCAGCGGCTTTCCATAATGGCCACATCACTTCTTGATTCAGTTGAACCATGTCTTCGCGATTAGTAATGCCAAGTTTTATTGCCGTCTCTGGTGATATAGGCATTAAACTATAAGCTTGATCTGCAAAAAGACTGATACTGCTATTATCACCGACTGCACGCGCCACCGCAATAAAATGTGTTAATGAGGTGGTAAAAGAACCACCTAATTCCGCTGGATCGCGCCAACGGTCATTATGTGGGCCAGCCGGAACCGGAAATATACGCAATTGAAAAACTATATTCCCAGGATCAAGACTGCCCACTGCACGGCGAACTTGATTAATCGCTTTATTTTTTGACGTCACACGACCGAGTTCTTCCAACTTATCTCTGACCGCTTTGTCGTGTAATCGTCGTGGTGAAATAAAACCTTTCGAGGTTAACAGTTCACGCTCTGCCTCAGGAATAATTAATGCCAAATCACGACGCACTTCGGTATGCTTAACACGTGCAATCGGTTCATCTTCGTAATCGCTGTGACAAAACAATAAATCTAATAAACTAGTGAGTGGCGTATGGCCATTCCCAAATGAGGTACTGTACGCAACTCCATCAATAATTTCCATCGCTAGTGAATGAAATGGTTTATAACGTCCACCATGTTGCACCGGCACCGCTGCTAATTCTTTTAAGGATACACCAGCTAAAGTTTCTTTTATCGGTAATAAAGCCGGTTCCCCAACATGTGGCGTTTTAATTTCAGCTGTTTGTAGCGCCACTACGCTGAGAAAAATCAAAAAAAATGAACGTAACATGAAACCACCATGTCTTGTGAGGTCACTTCTTACATATATGCGGTTCATGATTTTCTCCCCGCAAAAGCGGCCATAAATCCGCTAATAGCCATACCTATCGCCAAAATAATTGACGCCCACAACATCGGATAACCGGCTGGACGATTACCGACACCTAACACGGTTAGCGCTTGTGATTCGGGATCCCAGCTGGCTTGGAAGAAAAATGTATCCATCCATTCTAAGGGATGATTCATATGAATTTTTGCCGTTTGAGGATTTTCCGTATTACCATAACCAACAAAGCAGAAAAATTCACTTGGATCTTCACTTCCTGGGCGGCGCGGCACATCAAATCCGGTCATCCAAATTTTACCCGGCATCGGTAGTGGCGCTTTGCTATAACATAATTCAAAACGTCCCGCATCTGGCACATCAATCATGACTGGACGCGGCGCATACATACTGAGCGAGGATTCATTACCGAGGTCACGAGGCAAATGCGGATAAGGGGTATAGGGCACCCACGTTTTTGTCGTCTTGTCTTTATAAGTTGCGGTAACTTCAACTAAACTATGTACATCACCAACCGACATACGACTTTGTTGTTGCTCTTTAGGGACAGGCACTGGCAGCGCTACTTTTTTCGGATGCTGTAAAATTTGATTTAAGCGCACGGTGACATTGTCACCCCACAAGGACACGGTGACTTCGCTCCCTGGATCCATAGGAAATTGTCGCAGGTTACGCCCAGGCTGTCCGACATGCAGCGTTACCTTTTTTCCAGGTGCTGTAATAAATGCTAAGCGCGTTAATGCCGCTAAAGTTTGATCACCAGCATCTGTGTTTTCTTGCACCACCATTGGAAATTGTTTATTCAATTGAGCCATAGCAGCTTCATAGGTAGCCTCATCAATACAATGCAACCACATAAGCGGCGTATCTTCCAATGAACCGATGTCGGTTGTTGCAG
>JAHEDF010000247.1 GCA_024641365.1 Planctomycetota bacterium
GTAACAAACGAAAATCGCGGGCTTTCATGAGGCCATCTGCCGTAAAAATAATACGACAGTCATAGCGTTCTTCGAGCGCTGCTAATTCGCGGTGGCGAGCATTTAACACCGTGACAGCTAAGTCAGAAGGGACAACGACTTCTAAACGTAAGAGATTACGGGTTGTCAATGCCTGACGAATAGCGCGCATACAATCAATTTCAAAACTTTCCGCTGTTTTAATTGAACCAGTACCAACGCAATAAGGACACTCACTAGAAGCTACTAATTTATGACTTGGTCGAGTTCGCTGACGGGTCATTTCAACTAACCCAAAACGCGACATGGATGCAATTTGGATTTTTGCTTTATCGGCAACCAAAGCTCGTCGCAGTGCCAATTGTACTAGTTTTTGGTGTTCACGCTCTTCCATGTCAATAAAATCAATAATTATCAGTCCACCTAAATCGCGTAATACCAATTGCTGGGCAATTATTTGCGCGGCCTCTAAATTAGTCATAAGTGCGGTAGTTTCTACGTCACTGCTTTCCCGATTACGGGCACTATTGACGTCAATCGAAACAAGAGCCTCTGTTTGTTCGATAACTATCGTCCCGCCTGAAGGCAATTGCACTTTCCGGTCATAAATAGTATCGACGCGTTCTTCGAGACCAAAAAAAGTAAAGAGTGGTAATTCTTCGCGATGCAATTGAATGCGGTCACATATTTCCGGCATGAAAACTTGCGCAAAAGCGCGCGCTTCATCATATAATTTTTCTTGATCAATAATAATTGCCTGTGCATCAGCACTCGCAACATCACGTAATGTGCGCACAACGACATCTGCTTCTTGATATAAACAGGCAGGAGCACGGACCCGCCCATTTAATGCTTCAATTTCTGCCCATAATTTTTTGAGGAATTCATAATCGAGTCTTATATCAGCTTCGCTCCGATCTGCGGAGGCAGTGCGAACAATAAATCCCATACCTGAAGGCGGTTCGAAACTTGCCAATAAAGCTTTCAGTCGTTTGCGAACAACTGGGTCTTCAATTCGTTTTGACACACCCTTGGCCTGTTCGCTATTCATCATGACCAAATAGCGGCCAGGAACAGAGACATACATGCTAACGCATGGTCCTTTATCTTTGATCGCTTCCTTGGTGATCTGTACCATTAATTCTTGGCCAGGTTGCAGCACATTCTCAATACGCGCATTGCGACCTTTGTCGTGAATAATTTCATCTATATGAATAAAACCGTTTTTACCTGTACCTAAATCTAAAAATGCGGCATCCAAACTCGGTTCAACATTTGCAACACGTGCTTTATAAATGTTACCAAGATGTTGACCTTCGGTAAGGCGTTCGTGAATAAGGGCCTCTAAGCGGCCATTGCGAATGACGCCGACGCGCATTTCTTGCTCGTCGAGCACATTCATTAATATATGGGATCCCATGAAACATAATCCAGTCAAAGTGGCTGACCTGGACAATGCGCGATTTTATAAACGACGCGTTCAACAGGTCAGCAGGGTGAGACCGCCAGCGCTCAACCAGATGCGGGAGCTGCTAGTGTGGTCAATTTGTGGGCGGAAGCGTAAAGAGGTTCTATTTTTTCTCAAGAGCGCATCATGCATTTTTCATCACAACTAGAGTTTTGATAGTCAGATAGCATGTTTTACCTGAGTATAAACTGTGCGGTTTACGTGGGCAGACTGAGTGTAGATACCCTTTTTCTCATCACTCTATGCTGGAAATTGGATGTGTGCATAGGGATTTAGCGGTGCAATTTGTCGTTATCTAAATTGCACAAAAAACCACTGGATATGTATTATCCAGTGGTTTGATATTGTACCAATCTAGCGTCGTGGAATTATTGGTCGCCCAAAGTAGGGCTAGGTGCTTCTTCGACTTTAGGACGCAAATCTAAACCTGAGAGACGTTCACGTAATTTTAATTTAGCATCTTCATAATCACTCTTATCGGACGTTGGAATGATGCGAGGCGTGATGAAAATCGTGAGATTACGCTGCTCAATGCTTTCTCCACGTTTCTTAAATAACCAACCTAATCCTGGGAGCGATCCAAGTAATGGAACTTGTCGCGTTTCATCTCGGCTCTCATTTGTTAATATGCCGCCAATAACACCCGTCTTACCATCAGCAATCATGATAGTCGTCTTTAATTCCGTGCTATTTTTGGTTGGCAAATCAATAGCAGCAAAATCAGGTGAATTAGGAGATTGGCCGTTGGTAAATTGAACCAAGTTAACCTTATCATTTAAAGCTTCTAACTCGATTGAGACATAACCATCACTGGTTATATGTGGCGTTAAAGTGATTGTAATACCATCCTTAACCGGGCTCGAACTTGCTTCTTTCAAAGTAATTAATGAGCCACTACCATTTGGATTTTGCGTAATAGTTGTTTCGGCATAGTGAATTTCTCTGCCAATGCGAATACTCGCAACGCGATTATCGAGCGTAAGGAGTTGTGGTGCTTGCAATACTTCTGCACTACTCAGCGTTGTTAGCGCTTCAAATGCAAAATTTGCACTAAAATTACCAGAACTACCTGGTGATGGTGACGTTGTGTTAAAATTCACACCACCGCCAAAAATATCATTAAAAGGTGTGAATTGCGGTGCGACCTGACCAATTCCCTTAATATCAAAGGAGGTATTTATTGGGTCAAAACCAATTTTTTGTGCATCAGCATTTGAGAATTCTACAAATTTCATCTCTAACTGTACTTCGCGTGTACGGCCATCTAGCTCCATAATGAGTGAAGTTATGGCTGCCAATGCAACAGGGGTATCGGTAACTACCAAACTATTTGAAGGTGCATCAACAATTACCTTACCATCTTTACTTAACACACTGGTAACAACCGTCGCGAGCTCTTTTGCTGTACTGTAGTTAAGGTGATAGATTTTTGTCCGTAGATCTTTTTCTAATTTATCCTGAGACACCACGCGAATAATTTGGTATTCTTGTTCAATCCAAGCATAGCCAGTTGCGCGAACAATAACATCCAATGCTTCACGCCATGGTACACCATTTAATGTCATGGTCAGGCGCCTATTCGCATCAATATCATCACTAATAACAATATTTACGTTGGCTTGGCGCGCTAAGGCTTCGAGCACTACCGTGAGACGTGCATCTTGGAATTCCATGCGCACTTTTGGTGGTCGCGTTAATTGCCACACGCGATCACTCTTTTTCTCAACCACTAAATCATAGCGAGCCGCTATTTGCTCAACAGCTTCTTGCCAAGTGACATTAACCAAGCGCAATGTAATGCGTGGTTGCTCGGTCTCATTACAAACAATGTTCACGCCGGACCGTCGACTGATCCATTGTAGCACCGTTTCCAGTGGCTTGTCACTGGTTTCTAGCGTAATGAGCTGAGTAGAATCAACCGGTCCAGCGGCCACAGCATCAGCAGCAAACACGACATTGCCGTGCGCTCCGATGGACAGTGCCGCTAAACTTGAAATCACGAGATGGCGCAGATGCATAATCAGGCTCGCTATTTGGATTGCCCAGGTTTTTTCGCAACCACTTCTTCACCAACATAACGTTGGAACTCAAAGCGGCGGCGATTGTAATGGAAAAGAAAGTCCACCCGGTTGGTGTCAATATTAATGATAACGCAGTCTTTGACTCGTTCGTTAATGGCACGTGCTCTCGGCTCGCCGCGAATTACCGCTAAGCTACCAGCAGGAGACCACAGGATACCCTCAACTCTCAGTCCAAGTTCATCGAATTTCTGTTGTGCCTCTTCAAAGATTTTAGCTTCTTCAGCTTGTGCGCGATATCGTTTCATTTTTTCAGTTATCTGGGCAATAGTTGAATCATCCCCTACGCGTGGCTGTAATCGCTTTAAATCTGCTTCAGTCGTTTTGAGCGCATCGTCCCATTTGCGTTCAAAAATAAATCCCTCGACACGACTGAGTTCGCGTTTTGCCCATTCGCGCAATGCTTCAATTTCATCTATTCCAGGTCCACGTAACCCTGGATCCGAACCCTTATTAACTAAATCACTACCAAGCTTACTCTCAAGTAAGGCTTCTAAATCATAAAATATATCATTGCGATTAAGCGGAGGGTCAAATGTCCACTTTTCTTCCTCTGCTAATTGCGCCAATGGATTGTTATCATCTTTTTTTGCCTCGTTCTCAACTTTTGGTTTTGGCGCAGGCGCAACCACTGGTGCATCACCTGCATCTAGGCTAGCAAATGGTGAAATAAGCCCAAAGAGCAAAGCAGCTATCATTAATGAGTATTTCATTGCGCTGCCTCACCACCTGGATTGTAGACATACGTAATAATATTCATTTTTACTTCATGCGGAGCTAAAGTAAGATTTTTTTCTTTGTCCGTACCAATTTTACCCGGTTTTAGCGAAAATGAATTAACCAACATAAAACGTGGGTTTTTCTCAATCATATCAATATACTTAATAATGCCATTCAAATCGCCTGAAATTTCGGTTTGATAGGAAACTTGTTCCGGCGCTTTATTCGCAGAACGAGCTGCACGAGCGGCGGCAGGATTACCCGCATTTTCTATGATTTTTACTGACTTCACCTGAACCGTACCAATATCACTAGGTATATCACGAGCTAATTTTTCAATTAATTCACGCATTTCGGCTTTTTCAGATTCGAGTGGCAAGCGTTCACGACCTGTTTTAATTGCCGATTCAAGATTAGCTAATTCCTTTTTTGCCGGTTCGTACCGAGCAATAATAACATCCTTCGCCTGAATTTGCGTAATAAGAGTATTTATTTGTTCCCATTTATTACCCGGCAGATTGCGATGCATAAATCCTGGTAAACTATCATCAGGATCTGGACCCAGCTCTCCCATAGAACGATATATTAAAACACAGATTATAATGGCAACAATGGCAGGAACGCCAATAAGAACACCCAATTGTTGTTTTTTGTTTAAATCATTAAAACTGCGAACGGCCATGATTATTTCCTCGCCGTCTGTTCTTGGACCACTTTGATACGGGACCAATCTAATTGCCCTTCAATAATAACGCGATTAATATTAGAATTCATACGAGGTACGTCACCACGGTAGGAATCTACCGGTTTACCTTCAAAGCCATTATCTTTCCAGAATGGACTGGTATTTATCGTTTCAAAAAAAGATTTTATATAGTCACCAGCAAGTGGTCGTTCATTACCCATTAGTTTATATCGCCAGTTCACTTTAAATGCGACTTGTGAACCTTGAGATGGATCTCGCCTAATGCCAGGAACTGCCGCGGCTTCACTCACACTTAATTCTTGGCAGCGCACATCAAAACCCTGCACGGTAAAAGGTCCATTCAACAAGGTTACAAATTCGTCAAAGGTGCGGGCCCAATATACTTTTTGTAACATCAATCCTACAATTTGTTTGTAACGGTCCTTGGCTTCTTGAATTTTAGCCTCAATTTTTAAGACCTCATCGGCTTTAATTGTTTTCTCCGCCAGTTCAGTCGTCTTGTCAGTAATGAGGCGATCTGCATTAGGAATACGAACTAAAATTATATAGAGCCATAGCAGTAGCAAAACGAGACACGATCCGCCACCAGCAACAACGCTCATGAACATCGGACTGACACCACCTTGGCGTCGACGTAGTTCGGGTGGTAAGAGATTGATAAGAATCATGGAGCATTCACCTGATGGCTAGCGCCGAAGCACAACTGCCCACTTCTGGAGGTCAGTGAAAAGTTATAGATCATACAATATGTTTTCATGCTGATCATAGACTTGAACACTGTCTGCTCCTGGATCTGGGAGTCCACTGGGGACCATATGCTCAGTAACTTAGGCTGTCAAAGGCCAGCTACCGAATCGTCAATTCTCCGCATCAAGCGGATCACTCTGAGACGCTGAAGATATTGATTGTTGGAGTCGTTTTGCTAGGCGATTGAGGCTCTCTAATTGCTGGGGATTTGCTCCAGAATACAGAGATTCTACTAGTTGTAGTGCTGCCTGAGGGCGTTTCATGCGTTCGTACAATTGAGCCAGATAGAAGCGACAACGACGGTGATCCTCACTGTTACCCACTGTTGTAGCAGGCTGTAAAAGAACACGAGCTTGCTCTAAATCTGTAAAATGTTGTGACTCCATTAATGGTTTTGCGGCCCGCCACGCTGCAGCGGGATGAAAAACATGCGTAATTGGCAGCGCCTGAGCAGCCCTTTCCC
>JAHEDF010000248.1 GCA_024641365.1 Planctomycetota bacterium
AACAATCAACAGAAACTATTGTTCAAGCAATTGCCCAACCTTCGGCTACAATTTCACATGGATTTGATGGCAGCGTGGTAACCACCACTGATGGAACGGTTATTTCTGGTTTCGTATTATCAAATGGTAATCCGCTGATTATTAAATGTATGGGTGGATTAGTACAAACTATACCACAAGCTAAAATCAAGTCGGTCGAAAAAGTAGAACGGTCATTGATGTTGCCACCACAGCTGATGGGGCTTACACCACAATCAATTGCTGATATTACTGCCTATCTCAAGAGTCTGTAAAATATGATTTTTAAACAGGAGGAACGGAGAAACGGAGGACAGCCGTCAAAAAACTAATTGAGCAATATAGTTTTCTTCTCCGTTCCTCCGTTCCTCCTGTTCACTATGATTTTGTTTCGAATTGTGCTTGCGAATTTAATTTGTAATTTAATTAGGCCGACACCGCACCTTTGATAGCATAGGCTTCCGTATTGGGAGGCACTTCTAATTTTAAACGGTCGGCAAAAAAGCCGTTGCGAATCGAAATAAATGCCGAACTCGACACTAATAAATCCGTGCCCAATCGGGCATTGGCATGACTGAGGGCAATGGCGTGTTCTTCTACGCTGCTACCGGATTCTCCAACATCGATACCGATTGAAATTTTTGTTGTTGGCGAAACGTCTTCAACGGCAGCTAAAAATGCCAAGGCTGCACGCACTGCACGTTCTTGTGGTACGTCGTTGGGGCGCAACGCGGGAAAAGAAACAATGACACCAGAGTCTAAAACACGTTCTGGAACGCCATCGTGTAATCGCACTGCATCAAATAATAACGGTAATAATTTATTGAGCATTACGCTAAAAGCCTGTCTATCGATGACTGTGAAATCACCTTGATCCAGATCGCAATACAAACGCGCACGTATGCCGTCTTGTTTAGTTGGTAAGGAGATTGAACGAATCCCATGCGTTGACAGTGCATCCGCAACAAATCCTTCAAAAGATTTGCGCACTGTTGCGGCTTCTTTGAGTTCAGCGATCATGTAATTAAAACTATCTGCTAGTGTTTTAAATTCGTCTGCCGTTTCTACTTTTACTTGCACATCTAAATCACCACGTGCAACTTTAAGTAAACCGTCATGTAAAGCGACAATTGGACGACGCATGCGGAAGGCGACTAGTACGCCAGCTGCTAAAAACGCGACTAACGTCGACAATAATAAGACCATGCTGTGAAAGAGAAAATCACGCTCTAATTTTGATATGTGAGCTGCTGCTAAATCTACGCCAACGATGCCTGTAACATTTCCTTGTTCATCTGTAATGGGTGCATAACCAGATAACCACGATCCCCATTGGTCGTGGACAAATTCATGATCGGCTGTTGGGTCTAAAAAACCGGCCAATAATTGTGGCGCATCAGACGCATCGTAGCGTTGTCCGGGATCAGCTAAGACTTCGTCCGGATCAATGATGCCATTTTTATTCCGGTCAATTTCATTGGACGCATCACAAACGAATGCGACTAAACCCGTTTTATCAGTATCGGGCAATTTAGTCATGGTATATATATAAGTGATGTCGGGATGCGTCTTCCGATATCGCTGCAATGTCGATCGTAATTTTTCAAATCCCGGATGCGTTTGAGCAGCCACACCAGCTTCTGCTAACTCTTTATGTAGCGTACCATCTATAAATAAGGACGCACCAGCTGCGGTATTGGCTAATTCTTTACGAAAATGTTCGGTTTGTTCACTAATTGCTTGGCGACTGATTGTTAGCCCAGCTATAAATGTTGCACCACTACTTAATAACCAAATCACAATAATTAATTTGGCAACGAAACGCGTTTTTGGTTTCTTTTGTAAATGCTCTGGTACCGAGCGTAAACCCGTTGCTGATAAATGTATCGCAGTACTTGGAGGCCGACTCGTACCGCTGACCAATGGCCGCCCACTTGTCGTTTCCTTGGGCAAAGTAAATGGAACCGTCGGTGCGCTTGATGGAGCATTATTGGTTACTACGGTCGATTTTGTAACGTCATCATCAGTTTTGGCACTTGGCTTTGCTATAATTTTTTTTGCAACTCGTTTCGTTGTTTCGACAGAACTTTTTTGCGAAACAATATCAATACGTTCTAAAGCCGTTATGGCTTCTTGCGCAGATGAAAATCGTTGCGTTGGATCATGCGCTAACATGCGATCAAACCACACCGCTAAAGCAGCAGGAAAATTTGGTAATGCTACGCGAATGGACGGTATTGGTTCTTTTACAATACGATTAGCAATCGCTAATGGATTGTCTTCTTTTTTAATCGGATGCTGACCGCAGGCTAATTCATATAAGGAAATACCTACGCCATATATATCTGACAACACGGTGGCTTCACCGCCTGATGCGCGTTCGGGTGCCAAATAACGAATGGTTCCAACTATTTCTCCAGTATTCGTCAAATCATTATTGGAACTGTTATCTAAGGCTAAACCAAAATCAGCTAATTTGTAGACGCCATTATTAGCTAATAATATATTACCCGGTTTTATATCACGATGTAAAATACCTGCAGCGTGGGCTGCTGATAAACCCGACAGTACTTGCCAAGCACAGTCTATCAATTTACGGACAGGCACAGCGCCTTCTTGTCGCAATACAGTGGCTAAAGAACGACCACTGACAAACTCCATGACCAAATAGGGTTCTTGTGGGTCCGGATGATAATCAAAAACTGATACGACATGTGGTGAACTCAGCTGAGCTAAGGCTTTCGCCTCGGTGGTAAATCGTGTCAGTTGTTCGGTACGACTAAGACGAGCAGTTTGGATTACTTTAATCGCGACTTGGCGATCCAAGGTTGAATCGATTGCACGATAGACCACACCCATGCCACCCTGACCGATGCGCTCCCGAATCAGGTATTTACCTATATTTTTTGGTACGGTTACATCTATCACGCGGCTGAAGTGTGTCTTTTCAGCGCTCAAATCAATGTGGTAATTCGGATTTGGATATCCGAATATCACATTGCGGTCTTTTGTTCAGTAAATGTGATTATGGAGTGTGCAGTTTTTTGACGACTAATAACAAAAATATTATGGCTATTTAGATATCCATTGGATACGTCAGTCCCCATTGTTTGCGTAACCTATCTAAAATATCCATAAGCGCGAGCGACTCAGATAACGGCATGGTTGGGCTTTCAGTTAAACCTGCACGTATACAGCGTCCCACTTCCATTGCTTCATATTCATAACCATTCGCTAAAAACGGTAACTCAACTGTTTCCTCTTTTCCTTGCGCAAAAAGTGTTGCTTTGGTTGCCTTCCAAAATTCATTATGAATGACAATGCTGCCAGCCGTGCCATCTATACGCGCATTTTGTGGTGATTGTGTTTGAATGGCACAACGGAGTGACGCTTGTCCACCACCTGAAAATCCTAACGCCATGACCGCTTGTTCATCGACACCTGTTTTTCCAATATGCGCACAGCCGCCAATGTAATGAGGTTGTGAGCCAAATACCATTGCCGCAAATGCAATCGGATAAATGCCCACATCTAACAATGCGCCACCTGCGTAATCAGGATTTAATAAGCGGCCCTGTGGTTCCCATGCTCCGCGAAAACCAAAATCAGCGCTGACTTGACGTGCTTCACCAATCGCGCCATCAGCGAGCCACTTACGAATATGCACCATCATGGGTAAGAAACGTGTCCACATCGCTTCCATTAAAAATATTTTATTTGTTCGTGCGAGACTCACCATACGTTCAACTTGTTTGCAATTAACCGCCATTGGTTTTTCGCACAGCACCGCTTTGCCAGCATTCAGACATAATTCGACATCACCCAGATGCATGGGGTGCGGCGTCGCAATATAAATAACATCGACATCAGGATCAGCGACTAGTGCCGCATAACTGCCATGGGCACGCGGTACATGATAGTCAGCAGCAAACGCCTGGGCCTTTTCTAATGAGCGCGATCCCACGGCGACCACTTCGGCATCAGTGACAACACGCAGACCAGTGACAAAGGCTTTAGCAATCGTGCCAAGGCCTAAAATACCCCAACGAATTTTTTCCATATAAATAGCTTAGCTGGTTTGTGTGATGAGAACAACCTGGTGAAAAGTGGCATGAGTCGACGATGTTCGCAGCGCCTTACAACGAAACCCGTACTGCTGCGATTACCCGGTGCCAAACACTCTCAACACACTACGATATGGTGCTGCTGACACATATTGCGTAGGTGTTTTATATCTTGGTGTTGCTGTTGTCGGTGATCCTGCTGTTATAGAAGCACACCACAATTACAAATAATCATCATGCTGATTGCCTTTTGTTGTTTATTATTTTTCGCTTACAAAGTTGTTTTATTGTGGTTTGACCGCAATGAGCGCAATAAAAAATGGTGGTTTGGTTGTTTTACCGCCGGACTTGCCTTTATTGGAATTGGCTTCGGTATTTACATGGACGTGGTTGCGCAAAAGGCACTCGGTTTGTTAATTATGCCTGCGGGTTTAACCTGGGTATTACTTGCTGGTATCGCAACCACTTTATGGATTTTACGGCATCGTCGCTTAGCCATCCTGACCAGCATGACGTGGTTATTATTTACATTAGCGGGTAATAAATATGTTGGTGAAGCTTTAATGGTCAGTTTGGAAAAGAATATTCCACCTGTTGATATTCAAACCATTAAGCCACTCCAAGCTATTTTCGTTCTTGGTGGTGGAACAGCACTCTCTTCGAATGGCCCTGCCGTTGGTGCTGCTGGCGATCGCTTAGTATTAGCCGCCCGCTTATTTCATGCGGGAAAAACACCATTGCTCGTTTGTTCGGGTAGTGGCATTGAGGATCTTGATCAGAATCGAGATTTGGCGGAAGAAACAGCCACTATTTGGCGTGGTCTTGGAGTGCCTGCGGCCAATATATTTGCCTTGCCTCCAGGGCCTACAATTACCAAAGCTGAAATAATGGCGTATGAAAAAATTATAAAAGAAAATAATTGGACAGATGTGGGGCTCGTTACTTCTGCGTGGCATATGCCACGTGCCCTGAAATTATGTAAAAAATATAATATTAATCCCGTTCCCTTAGGCGCAGATCGCCGAGGACGCTTTCATAAATTTTCACTCTATTATCTGATCCCACAGCAAGCCGGTTTTCGGGATGTGCAGTTAGGGCTTTGGGAATATCTCGGTATGTTGGTTGGACGTTAATCTACAATTTACTATAAACTAAACTTGCCCGCCACGATATTCCGCCGAACCAGGACCGGTGCCATAGGGCAAAACTTCTGGTCGTGCAGCATAGCCATTAACACGTAATGTCGACAAACGGGCTAAAATGGTTGGAATTTTAAAATCCTGTAAACCAACCATCGTGTGGGTATTATTTATCAAAATACGTCCAAGCGGCAGCGCGTCGACGTTTTGCATCACTTTACGAAACTGTCCAATATTCAGACCATGATTTCGACCAATGCAAATTTTTACCCATTGCCAATTCCATTGGACGAGTTTGGTGGCGCCAAATTTTTCTAGATTATCACGTGCCACACGCCCATGTACTGTGCGTACATCAACCAACGCAGTGCCCTCTTCAACATGAACGGGGCCTAAATCATCTAAAGCAACACCGGTGGTTTGCGCCAATTCACCTGGGGTTGGCTGTGAGCCGCGTGATAATCGCACCTGAATGCGTACATAACCAGGAGCTGGAGGAGGCAACGTATCCATGGGCGCGGCAGGCTAGCCACTGACACGCCACACGTAAGGGGTGAAATGGGCAAGTCTGAGCGAAAGTTTAAAAATACTGCTATTTTACGCTTTAAGGAGTCGCCTTCGTTCAGCCGCTGAGTGGCATAGTTGAGCCGCAGCATATTCACTAAGACCTTGGCGTCTAAAGGCTATGAAAAGGCTACGACTGAGCAGCTCTTTTATTTTAGCGATAAATAGGGAAACGTTGGCACAAGGCTTTTGCTTCCGTGCCGACTTTAGTAATGATCGCAGGATCGCCTTTTGCTTTTAACGCACGGTCAACTAATCCTGCAATAATTTTTGCTTCGAAGACGCCAAAACCACGTGAACAAATCGCGGGCGTACCTATGCGAATGCCGCTGCCTTGTTGCGCTGGTTGTTTATCGAAAGGAATTAAATTTTTATTCACGGTAATGCCAACCGTATGTAATTGATC
>JAHEDF010000249.1 GCA_024641365.1 Planctomycetota bacterium
ACAAAATAATGCGCTGTGGACTATTCCTGAAAAAGCGTGGCCATATTATGTCGCTTACCCCTCTCCCCCGCTGCATATTATTCATAAGAAAAATAGCGATACGGGCACTTGCGATGTGCGAAAGCATGACGGCTACGGTAGAGATGTTATGTTGTGGGAAGATATTAATTTAGGCAGTTACGGCGCAGGTTTACGTGAAGTCTATATCGCTTATGTGAATTATGGGACCGATAAAAAAATTGGCAACGATTTAACTGAGCAAAAAAACCGTGCTCAAAAATATGCTGAAGAGATAATCAAATGGTGTATCGCGCAAAGTATTCCGTCATCCTGTTATGATGGCGTGACTGAATTAAATGATTTTCCAAGTTCCACGAATCGTCACTTACAAGTAGTTGCATCGCGTATTATGGCACATGCAGCCCCAATTATGCTGAAGCATGATATTCCAGCGGTTGGTTCGATTGTTTTTAATCAAGATAGTGTGAAGCGCATACATGAAAACGCTATGTTCCTCGGTAATCTTTTTGCTGCATCCTATCCGTACGATTGGGGTGCTCCACGGCCACTACAACGCGCCATAATGATGGATTACCCATTAATTGAATATGATTTACTAGGATCTTTTCGACAGGGAAATATATTCGGAACCAATAATGCTTTAGCTCGGCAATGGCGTCCTGTCACTCCACATCCTGTTATTAATGCTGGTGTTAGTTTAACCTACCCGGCAGCAAATACCGATTGGAATAATTTATGGAGCGACCCAAAGCATTCAACTTTGACCGCTAATTTTGAGGCCACGGAAAGATGTCGCCAAATTGTCTTCTGGGCAGTCGATTGGCAATCGTATGAAGATTTTGAAACAGCACCGAGCGCACCAGTAGATGCTGGTCGCTACCAAAAATATGCGCCTCAGCCGGGTGGAAATCTTAATGCGGTTTATGGCGCTAGTTATGGTCGCTGGATGGATCATCAACAATTTGGTTATCGTAATCCAGAAAAGAACATTGTTTTTAATTTTGATATGACAGATGTTGTGACAGGTAAAAGTACTCCACCAGGTAAAAATAAACATCCCGGCGTACACGGAAAAGATAGTTTTGGCGGTCAAACAAACGACCAAGGTTTGGGCACCCCACAAATGGCAAGATTTATGGGTCAATGGGGCGCTGATCGCAATGCCAATCAACAATTAGATCGAGGGAAAGTGCCAAAATCAGTACGTATGCGTGCAACCCTAATCGCTCGATTTAATTATTATGACATGCGTGTGCCAGCAACCATTCGATGAGGGAGACTTAGAAATGACTTCTAAAATTCTCAGAAACGGCGGCTTTACGCTCATCGAATTGATGATCGCTGTAGCGCTTGGCATGTTGATAGTTTATGCGGCCACTGCAGGCCTTCGCGTTGCATCACAATCAGTGACTAATGCAAATCGACTCGCGCTCGAAAACAGTATGCTGCGAATTGGGTACGAGCAGGCTTTAGATGAAATCGATTTTTGGACTGCCTATGATAAGCCGTATTCCACTAACGCTGGCGAACAAGCGCTACGAAAAGCGGCGATGCCATTTTCCCCTTTGCCACCTTTGGAAACGATTCAAGCAAATGCAGTCGGCAATCCAGCACAAGCAATATTAAATTACCCTTCTCCTGAAACAGACACCGGATGGGATCCATTGTATATGTGGCCAGCAAGTGATCCGCGCACATGGTGGCGTGCAAATCCAGCGCAAAGATGGAGAGATCCTAATAAGCAAAAAGATGTCTATAGTCGCAATGGTGACTATGCCTTATTTGCAGACAATAATGGTTCGCCGCACCCATGGTTATTTAAACAAATGGAGATGCTACATAAATCGCTCGGCTGGTATGGATATTGTGATTATTTACCACCATCAATGTTATATGCATACATGGACAATGGGTTTATGAATAAAGATTTCACCAGACCAGGAACCTATTACACCGTTAAATCCTTTGGCTGGTGCAAGCAAAGTTACCCCTGCTAATAATCGTGTTAAATATAACACCGGGGTTGGAGCAAACGAAAAAAATGTAGATAAACTCATGGACCTTGCTTTGACGTCAGAGTCGCAGCTATTAACGCGTCCAGAACATTGGCCAGATGTGCGAGTCGAAGTGTCACGTTTTCTTTGCCATAATCGCTTTGTGACACTCAGTCGCATTCAATGGACCAGTGCACATACAGGGAAAACGATAAAT
The DNA here is from genome assembly GCA_024641365.1 of Planctomycetota bacterium. The sequence goes on from JAHEDF010000249.1 coordinate 2,233, forward strand.
TTAAATTTTACCGCATTAGGCACAACTTTACGTGGTGCTCGGCAGCAACGCAAAGTTGGTGGACCAGGCAGTGGTCAAGGTTGGGCGGAATGGCATGGCCCGAACGAAGGTTATGGCAATGGCGATGGTCAAAATGATTATCACTTAGATTACTTACCCCCTCAACCCTAATCTCAACCATTATAAAGTGACTATGAAGGCCCGCACACGACAAGGTACAATTCTTATTATCGTCGCTGGTGTTTCGGCGTTATTAGCATCATTGGCGTTATCATTTTTAATGCGCATGCGCAGTGACGTTTATGCCTCTGAAGCTACTGTCGCCAAAACACAAGCACACATCATGATGGTTGCGGCGTGTAATTTTATTATGGAACGCTCTCGATTAGGATGGGATCCCCCTTTGGAAGATGGATCTTTATACCCACCTTTTCACAGAGAAGCATTTGGATGGATAGATGTACGCGATGGTCAACCAGGTCCAAAAGATGAAAATAACAAACGCATTGGCATTCCCGATGGCTCAGGGAATATGGTTTGGGAAGATTGGGTTAATTTAGAATTGTCTGATGTGGCACGACCTGCAAAAAGATGTGAGATGTATGTACAAGTACGTCCACCTTATGCAGTTTCACCAAAAGTTTCTCCGAATCCGATTACCTCAACAGGCAATTTCCCATATAAACCGTTTGCTTTAAATCCAGATCCTGCGCCTTATATCCCATCATACGACTACCAAGATGTTGAAGATACGGCTGGTTATATTCAAGGCGATACCCGTATGGATATCGCCCGTAAAATCCCCTCATGGTTTCGCGTTTGGCGTGCTACGGCTACGACATTTGTGGTAACTGCGGGCTGTGGTGAAACAGGTGGCTACAAAGATTGGAATGATGTCCCGGCAACAATAAAAACTGATCGCTTTAGCAATGACCCAGTTATGTTTGCCATGTACCAAGAACAAGAATTTAGATTACATTATTTAGTTGAATGGAGCCCCTATGTGGCCAGTAGTGATTATCAAAATATACAAAATGAAAATAAACAATCTGATTCAAAAGGGCCGTTGGATACTTATTTACAAAGAGGAATGAATACTTCTCAAGAAACCCGATCGCAGGGCCGCCATGTTAACCATGTTGGTACGATACGCTCTATTCAACGTCTAGTTAACATCCCCAAATATTGGTAAATTATTTTTTAGGACGCGGCCCAAGAAACTTTCTTTCCTGTAATTCCATCCACGCGGCCAAGCGATGACTGACCCAGGCATCTTGTTCTTTTGAACTAAGATGAGTTGGAGCAATTATAGGTGCGCCTAATCGCACTTCGACATTCTTAGTAATAAACACAGGAAGTTTATGACCACGGGGCCATACCGCTTCACTGCGGTGTAAATAAACCGGTACAACAGGAACATGTGCGCGTCGCGCAAATAATGCCGGTCCATCACGTAAGCGCGACAAACGGCCATTTTTCGTGCGGGTACCTTCAGGGAAAACTAAAATAGATATCCCTCCTTTTAAACGTTCTACGGCACCTTTCATACTTGATAAACCTGGATTATCACGATCAACGGGAATACCGTACATGACTCGCAGAAACCATGCAATAACTGGGTAATCCCATAAATTTGAACGAGCAAAATAAGCAATTGGCCCCGTAAAACACATACCGACAAATGGCGGATCAAAATAACTACGATGATTACATGCCAAAACCACTGGGCCAGTGGGTACGTTACGAGAACGTTTTATGCGCCCGCGTAATCCAAAACGTAACCACGGGTGCAGAAAACAAAATCCGAGAAAAAAATGTACTGCGTGAGAGAATATGATGCCGCCCAATGAAGGTTTAACAAAATGGTTACCTGACACTGGATATTCCCAATTCTCTTACTTTTTATTTTTTTTGTAATGATCAAGAAATGTAATGTTAAATTCTTGACTGCGATAGCGGCTTGGTCCGGTAATTAAATTTGCAAAACTAAATGACCGATCTTCGCTGCGCGGAACGCGAATAAATTGTACGCCATAATATTGTGCTGCTTCCGCATCTAATGGGCTATCACCAATAAATAAGGTCTGATTTGGCTTTATGTGAAATTGTTGCACTGCCAAATCGAGGCGTTTTCTAAAGCGGCCTGACCCAAGATCCTCGGCAGCGTTACCAGCGTGATAGATCGTGAGAAAATAAGTGCGTACTTTTGCTTGTTCTAAAGCTTGCTCCACAGCTGCTTGAGCTGCATCACTGATGACTGCAATTGGAATACCGTTACGAGCTCCAAAGTGCGTTAAAAAATCAACCATTCCTAAACGTGGACGATAAACGCCGTTATCCATTTCAACGATGGTTTCAAAACAGTCGAGCAGCAACAACCGGATGTCCGGGCCAATGGTCGTAGCTGCGCCAAATTGGTTCATGCATGAATGATCCGTTATCGACTCGGCTGACAAGGGTAAAATCAGTCTAACCAGCACTTTGGTGAAATTGGTGGCGTTTTGCCTCCGCTTGGTCGGGACTGGTCCGCATCCATCTATGCCATATACATCCTACTGTGCGTGCATCTCGATTAGTACCCGTCTTACTCGCTCTTTGTACGGTCCGACTCTGCATGGGAGTCGAACCCGTCGTGGCCACCCCTTTTGATGTGCGGCACGATGCCAATGAATTACTAGAGGATATGCGCCTACGCCGAGGAGATGTCGGTAGTATTTTAGAGCGCGTGCAACAACTATTAGCGACTCATGGCGACAACATGATTGTGCATGGTGATATATGTGCGCCTATTTCTGAGCTATTTGCTATTAAATTAAAAGAGCACAATTTTACAGAGGTATTTGTTCGTACTTATAATGGCATTGCTGAACGCCGATTAAAAGATGCGATTGCTGAGCGAGCCAGCGAAGCAGAATTACGTACGATTGCTTTATCCTACCCAGGGACTCCAGCTGCACGTGACGCTTGGCAATGGTTAGCTGACGCGGCTTGGGATTCTGGACGCCTTGGCTTATATCTTGATTACGCTCGTCGTTCAGGAGAAGCACAGCACAAAGAATTATCTGCCCGCTTAGGGGCTGCCAACAAATTATTAACGCCAAATAATTCTCTTGATTTGCCAACTACATTAGATGGCCTCGAAGAAATGTGGCGCATCGATTTGCTCGACGCTATAGCGGGATCAGGCCCTGCCCCCATCCAAAATGATCGCTCTTTGCGGCGCTTGCGGCGCGGGCAATTGCCGCCACAGCGATTTTCTATCACGACATCAAATGGTGAATTGTCTGCTGCGAGCGATGGTCAACGGATGTTCTTATTTGATCATTTAATTGGTCGTTTAGTTGGAGATATACGTACATTAGGAAGCACCCAAATGGGTGTTTTAGGGAGTCGCCCAGCAGCAATACGAAATGGATTTGTTGGTTTAGGATGGGTAGAGGATCATGCCGTCCTAATGGCATTGGACCGCCTCGGCGAAGTTAAATGGCGCACAAATTCGCCATCCTTTGGCAGCTTTCCGACTTTGTCAGCACCAATTGTCATGGATGATTTGGTGGTATTTGCTGCCCTTGGAATCAGCAATAATGAAGGCGCTGAATTGCGTGCACTTGCCTTCCGAGCTGATAATGGTCGGCCCGTATGGAATACGTTAGTAACGCGTATTGCATTGCCTCGACAAATGTTGTTTGCCGGAAGTGAATTTGGTTTATCAGCACCAACTATTACTAAACATAATGGTGGGTTGATGATACTCTCTAATAAAGGAATATTGGCCCGCGTCGGAATTGATGGAAATGTAACACGATTATGGACGTATCCCAGTATTGGTGATGAATTTGATGATGGATTTGGAAATCGCTCCACCCCTACCCGTCTCGGGTCTGTAATTTGCGACGGTACTTGGTTAGCGGCAAGTCCAATAGATAGTCCTGGGGTTGTTTTATTAATGGGACCAGACG
>JAHEDF010000250.1 GCA_024641365.1 Planctomycetota bacterium
GGATGGACTCACGAAGGATTTCTTGAGGTGTGCACCAAGTTTTAAACCGCAATTTCTTCTGCCGCTTATATGGATGTAAAGAATAAATGCGGCTCATGTTGTTCGTTTTGTGTGCTGAAATTATTATTCTCGCGTTATTAGGTTTATGCCGAATATACGCGGTGAAAAAATCCGCTATGCAAGAGGCGTTCAACCAATCTGTGCTTCGGTACCAGGGAAAATGGAAACCAATATGAAGAGTCCCCACCGAGGAAGACGCTATGGACTACTAAGATAGGCATCTCAAATCATCCCATAGCGATCAGAATTATGAGACAGGCATGCTCACTACCATGCCTTTTTCTTTGATCGTCAATATGTCTATTTTTACAGATTAATTCGTAATGGAAATTTTTACTCAAGCCCATGTCAGATAGCGACATACAGCGCCGGAAAAACTCCACATCGCTATTGTAAGATAAAATACTTTAGCTTTTTCCTCATCAACCCATGGCCACTCCACACAGACTGATGAAGGGCATCCAGTCAAGGCTGGCCACTGTCTATCATCACGTATAGATACCTCTGTGAGTATGAAGCTACTCTTTTCCTTCTTGCTCGCTTCGACTGCGCTCAATCAGGTGCAGGGCGTTGAACCCATAGTCGCTACTCCCTTTGATATTCGTCATAGTGCCACTGAAGTCCTTGAGGATATTCATTTGATGCGCGGAGATGCTGGCGTGATTTTGCAGCGCGCGCAGGGACTGCTCGCTGCACATGGCGAAAGTATGTTTGTGCAGGATGGCGTATGTGCGCCGATTTTTGAGCACATCGGATTAGCTCTCAAACACAAACAATTAACCGATCTTTTTGTGCAAACCTATAGTGGAATTGCAGAACGCCGATTACGGGAAGCGCTTAGTGTGCGCGCATCTGAAGAAGATATTCGCGTCATTGCATTATCATATCCAGGCACCCCATCTGCATTAAAAGCCTGGCAATATTTAGCAAATAACGCCTGGGATACTGGGCGCATTGGGCTCTATTTACATTACGCACGTTGCACTCAGGAAAATGCTGATGCATCGGGTACAGAACGTTACCAGGTTGCTTATTCATTATTACACCCAGCTCGTTCTTACGTGTTACCAGAATCATTAGATGAATTAACAGAAATGTGGCACATTGATCTTGATGCAGCAAATACTGTTACGACTTCAGCTCCGCTAATAAATAATCGTGTTGGAAGTAGTCGCATACAAAATGCAATTATAAAACGCTATGCGCTTAGCCTACCTGCCAATGAAATGATTGCAGCTAGTGATGGTCGTCGTTTTTTTCTTTTTGATCACCTCATTGGACGAGTCATCGGTGATGTCAATCCACTTGGTGACATGATCATGGCACCGGAGTTGAGTCGTCCTGTAGCTACTGACGATGGGTTTATTGCTATTGGAAGAGCGGCAAATCATGCGGTTTTATTAGCCCTTAATCAATTAGGCGATGTAAAATGGCGCATTAATTCACCTGATATTGGATCTCTGCGAGCAATATCAGGTTTAATTGTGCTCGACAACGTTGTCGCATTTGCTGCGCTGTCTTTTGATAAAGCCAACGTCATTGATTTGCGCGTGCTCGCTTACCACATCACGACCGGTAAATTGGCATGGAATACTTTAATAACCAGCATTCCTGTGTCGCGTCAAATGATGTGGTCCAGTAGCAGATACGGCATGGCTCCACCTACTATTACTGTTCATGATGGTAGTATTATTGTATTATCTAATAATGGCATAATTGCTCGACTCGCCTGTGATGGTAATGTGAATCGATTGTGGAGTTACGAAACTGTTGTTGAAGAATTTATTGATGGTTCTGGAAATTATTCCCAAGGTAGTCGGCTTGGTGCCATTATGAGTGATGGACACTTATTGGCCGCAAGTCCTGTTGATAGCTCAGGGATAATTTTAATGCTCGGTCACGATGACGCGGCACCCAGAATTTTCCAAGGCGATGGAGCACAAGGCGATGTTTTAGATGTACGGGATGGGAAAGCGTTACTCGGTGGTGTGCGCAATTTGGCGATGTTAAATCTCACAACTGGTAAAACTGATTGGACATTTCCTTTTTCAACAGATCAGGAGAACGTACAAGGTAAAATTGGAACCAAAGCTGTTATGATTGGCACCAACGAAAAATTGATGCTAATAGAACGGGATTCAGGGCACGTAATTTCTTCTCGTGGAATTGAACAAGGCATGTCACTTGGGTTAACATCGGATTTCGTCATTGCTGCTACAAATGATTTATTAATTAGCTGGGGTCGTGGCGAGTCCTTTTTAGAGCGATTTACAACTGCAGCAGATTTAAAACCAAAAGATTATCGGCCATGGGGGGCGATAGCATCTTATTATGATGCACGTGGCGAACAGCAAAAAGCATTTGTCAGTTTTATAGAAGCACTTCAGCGCGGTGCGCCAGTTTATTATGCTGAACGCGCCGCACGACTTGTGCGAGAGCAAATACAGTTAAGTGTCGGACATGGTGAGGTATTTAAAGAATCCATGGAAAAATTACAGACGCTAGCGGCTTATTATAATCGCTTGTCTGGCGAGGTATCATTCTGGTTGGCGCGTGATGCCGAATTACGCGGCAATAAAGAACAGGCTTTTGCCCGCTACAGTAAAGTGCTAAAAGAGCCTGATCATCGCCTGCTCCTAAAAGATCGCATAGAAATTAGCATGCATACATTAGCGAGAGCAGGGCTCGTTCGCATTGAAAATCTCGTTCACCCAGTTGCAAAACTTGTTGCTGAACCAACAGATACTCCCTTTGCATTAATGCCTAATAAACCGTGGCAACTTCAAGGAAGCTTAGGTAAATCAACGATTATTGTGGGTGAGAAATTGTTTGGTTTTAGAAGCGGCTTTCTCTCAGCATTTAATTTGTCAGATGGCTCTGAATTATGGCAACGCAAACCGATTCATCAGATATTAGGCATTTCTGCGAATATTAATTTTTCCGTTGAACATCCAGATGGACTGCGCATTTCACAGGTTGTACAGGGCTCAAGTGCCGCAGGTGCAGGAATGCGCTCTGGTGATGTGATGGTTTCGTTCCAGGGGCAAAAAACAACCAATTATGAACGTGATGTGCGTGGTGTTTTGGCAAAAATGGAACCGTCAATGCCCTTCATTATGAGCGTTAAACGTGGCAATGACGTCTTGGATTTAAAAGGGGTGCTCGGTGGCGAGCCGATGGAACCGGTGGCGGCAAATAATCGAACGGTACTTGCCTGGCTTACGTCATCATTGTTCAATACACATCTCGAAAAGAAAATTACTATACCAGATGATATTTGGTTTTCTGTAATGGATGCTGAAACAGGCCAGGTTCGATTCCGATATCCTTTTCAAGCTGTAAATAATAAGAGTGTTAAAACACAGCAACCACTACTTACAAAAAATAATCTCATACTGACACAAGAAGCTTTCAATCTTGTCTGCATCCCAGCTGATACCCCGGTGCCTGGACAAGTACCTGATCCTTTGTGGAAATTGCCGCTTGGTGAAAACGGCATGTCGCAACTACGCTTATTAACCGACGATTTGCTGTGGTTACCGCAAGAGGGCCATAATCGCATCCACATTGTAGATATAATTACTGGAAAAATAATTTATGTGTTACCAGAAGATCGCACTGCAGATTCAATTTTAGAACAAAATAGCTGTTACTGCCTTGGTCTGGCTGGCCACTTAACAAGTTGGGATCTTGGCGTGGGTCAGATGCGTTGGAAAACTGATAAAGTTTATGGCCGTCTGTATGCTGTTAGTGGTGACGCCGTTTTTGTTTCAGACGACCAAAACCAGCTGGTAGTACTTGATGCGGCAAACGGTAAAGAGCGGCTGCGCTATGACGAGTGGAGTAATTTGGAAAATGTAATTTGTGACAAAGGACATTTATGCCTTTGTGTTCGTCGCGCCGATCGTTCGCAAGCGCTGGTGCGGGTATCGTTACATACAGGTCACATTGTTTGGCAACAAACCTTGCCGCCAGACTTTGAAGTCAATCAGCTTGTAACGACGCATGAGGCATTTGGTGCACTGCTTTCAGAAAAATCAGGCACAAAAGCGCTTCTCATGATAAATAACAAAGGTGTCATTCAAACCGCTTGTCAGTTAGAAGATAACGACAGCTTGTTGCCAGCAACTGGTGCAGTGTTGTGCGCTGGCGATACGGGCATTCGCGTAGCACCTATGCTCACAACTGAAAAAATGGAACCAGTAGCTGTTCAAAATTTTCCAAAAGAAAATAAACTTTCAGTACTTTATAAAAATCAGCACGATAAGCTGCAATGGCAGAGCATTGGAGCTGGAGCCTACACTATGGGAAATCAAAATGGTGCGTTGGTCATATTTGCACAGCTTGGTGACGATGAATCACAGCTGAATTTGCGAATTGCCGATGGAGAAGATCCGATAGATACTGTGGGGCAGATGATCGCTTTTACCCCAACTCAACCACTATTTATGGGTGGCGGAGCATGGACCGTTGACCAAGTCGAAAAAATTACTGACAGTGAGAAACCCATTTTACTTGGAATTCGACTATTGCCCACGCCTAAGCGTGCAGCCAACACACGGCTCTCAGTAATGGGGCAATATGGAGAAAACAGCGAAGCACCAAATTCACCCTGGTGGTTGCGACTAAAATGGCGGGCTGTTGTTGGGGGACCGTGAATGTATTGGACGTTGGCGTTGGGTTAATTGTGGTTTATTTGGGACGGCTAGCGATGACGCAGTCAATTATTCTCAAGCCACTCATTGTATTTTTCGAGGGATAATAAGTGTAAGCAGCGGATGTTTTGACTCGTCTCATGGTGTGAGGTGAATTTAATCCTATCAGACCAAGCAATTGCTTACACGTAGACTGCCAAAACATACTCACGATAGATTTTCAATGCCTGAATGAACCGGCAAAATGAAGGAACGCTCTGGGGATTTGCTGGGTTTTTATTTCAGAGAGACACTCAATTCGTACTTTTTGGATCTAACATGACTATGATTTTTCAAAGATCACTGCTAGGAATGCCACGTTATCTACGACAAATATTTGTGCCACCTTACGCGGAACACACCGTCTGGGCTGCGTTTGACATCTTTCCGATTAATTTCGCTCTAAAATTACCAAAAACACCAAGGGAAACTAATGAAATTCGTTGCCAATAATTATGACACCTTAAGGCCTCGATACTAAAAACCCCTATAAGCCAGATGCCGCAACGACTTCTTCGGCAACTGCCCAACCATTACTGCATCCATCCAAATTGCTGGGTAAAATATTTTCACCAGCGCCGCAGATAAAATACCATTGTTGGTGGTCGTAACGAAAATGTATTCACCCCCATCGTAGTACTGCACACGTTCATGGCGCCAGCACATATAGGCAAAACCATACCACACCACGGTGGTCAGAAAGATCATAACTAACAGACGGGTGCGCATGGAAGCCTCCAGATTGATAGCCGTTGAGGGCATTGGCATAGCTACAGAGGTAGCACTAAATCCTGTTGTTTCATGGGTTTTTGCCGTGGAACGGAGGACCTATGAGCGACCTTGGTCAACCTCCCAAACAACGCGAACTATCATCTGTCATAGGTAATCAGCACATGCTCAACGCGAGGCTGTTTGGTATTTCACGACACAGGTTCCAAAACACTTGTCCTGAGTATTCCACAAAGTGGGAATGGGTTAATATTTAGTCTTTTTTAATTATTAGCTCACCAATTCTCACGATCCTGAGCAGCAATAGGCACTTCGCGTTTAATTAAATATTTTTGGATCGAGAGCACTTGTCCTGAGTCCTCGACCAAGCGGGAACGGGTTCGTTTAAAGTTTTTTTTATACTTGGTGGCAAATATTCATTCGCCAATCTAAGCAGGCTAATATTACCATTAGAGCTGAGAGACCGAACGGAATCTCGCCCGCCTCAGCTAATTGAGAAGACTATTAAATACGTTTAATAGTCCTAAATAATTGAATATTTAATATTTCACTCAATGCGGACGACTGCGGAGTATTCGGTTTTTCCTATATCGAGTATTCATATAACACTTGGTATTATTACTCCACCATTGGGGCTTCGCCTTCGTTACGGCCAATGCTCGCCGTCTGGGTTATGGATAACGAGGTCGCAGGTTCAA
>JAHEDF010000251.1 GCA_024641365.1 Planctomycetota bacterium
CATTTTTACCGACACTCTTAATGGTTTCACGTGCGACAACGCGACTGCCAATGGTTGCTTGCAAGGCTACTTCAAATAGATGGCGAGGAATTTCTTCTTTTAATGCTTTGATAATTTGACGACCGCGATATTCCGCATTCGATTTGTGGCAAATAAACGCTAATGCATCGCACGGATTATTGTGCACCAAAATGTCAACGCGGACTAATTCAGCGACTTGGTAGCCGCTGAATTCATAGTCCATTGTACCATAACCTTGAGTTACGGATTTTAATTTATCAAATAAATCATAAATAACTTCAGCCAAAGGCATTTTATAGGTTAATACGCAACGTTTGGTACCGAGATATTCTTGTTTTAAGAATTCACCGCGCCGTTCGCTCACCAACTGCATGACGCCGCCAATTTTGTCAGCGGGCAACATAAAATGAATGTTGACTAACGGCTCTTCGATGGAGTTATAGCCATCTTTCGGTAATTCTCCAGGCGTGGTGATTTCAATGCGCTTTGAATTACCCTCGGCATCGACTTCGCGTAAATTAACACCGTAGGTCACGGTGGGTGCGGTTTGCACCATGTCTAAATCATGCTCACGCTCTAATCGCTCTTGGCATATTTCCATATGCAACATGCCTAAAAAGCCGCAGCGAAAACCATGTCCTAAAGCACCACCAGATTCAGGTGCCCAACGGAACGACGCGTCATTTAATGATAATTTTTCAACCGCTTCACGTAATTGGTCGTAGGTGGTTTCTCCCGATGGATAAAGTCCACAATACACCATGGGCTTCATTTCGCGGAAACCATCTAATGGTTTTGCTTGATTTTCTTCGAGCGTAATGGTGTCGCCAACCTTCACATCAGATAAAGCTTTAATGGCCGCACAGATATAACCGACTTCACCAGCTTCTAAGCCATCTGGCGACGATGTCATGCGTGGTTTTAAACGACCAATATCGCTGATCTCGTAGGTTTTCGAGCTGCGAATAAGGCGAATTTGATCGCCTTTTTTTAAACGCCCATTTTTAATACGAGCATATAAAATGATGCCGCGATAATCGTCGTAAATGGCATCAAAAATGAGGGCCTGGGTTTTTTCCTCGCGATTACCAACAGGAGGCGGAATGCGTTCAACGACGGCTTCTAAAATCTCTTTAATACCAATACCTTGTTTAGCACTGCAGCGTATGGCTTTATCACTTTCAAGTGCTAATGACTCTTCAATTTCTTCACAGACCACATCGGGCTGGGCACTTGGTAGATCGATTTTATTGAGCGTTGGAATAACCGATAAATTCAAATCAGTTGCGAGTAAATAATTAGCAACGGTTTGTGCTTGGACGCCTTGCGCAGCATCGACGACTAATAAGCAACCTTCACAAGCTTGGAGTGAACGAGATACTTCATAGCTAAAATCAACATGCCCAGGCGTGTCGATTAAATTTAATTGGTAGGTGAGGCCATCGCTGTGCTTATAAGATAGCGATACGGCTTTGGCCTTAATGGTAATGCCGCGCTCACGTTCTAAATCCATGCTGTCGAGGACTTCGAGTTCTTTGTCCTCTTTGGCTTTCATCGCACCAGTAGCCTGCAACAAACGCTCGGCGATGGTGGATTTCCCATGATCAATGTGGGCTATAATACAAAAGTTGCGAATCAGGTGCTGAGGATGCGGCATGAAGGGGCGAGAGCCTAGCCCTTCTGCTGAACACGCAATGCAGGGGTATGGGGTGGGCAAACGGTGAAAGGTTTGCCCAATGATTGCGGCGGTGTTGGAATAAAAAAGGGCGCTTTGTCATGGTTTTTAGAACAGTTAACCAAGAAAAAGCGGATGGTGAGGGATTCGAACCCCCGGAGCCATTGCTAGCTCGTCTGTTTAGTAAACAGATGCATTAGGCCACTCTGCCAACCATCCTCGTAACCAGTTGCGGCACGCTACTAGAGGTGATTCGGTGTGTCTAGAGTAGAAAACCTGGGCTTATATCTGTACCGAAGCAGTGCTTTTGCAGAGGATTTTTTAATGGCTGACAATCGCTGACAACGGCTGATTGTCAGTGGGTTATTGAGCAGGAGCCACAACTAAAGCTAAACCAGTGTAGCCGAAATTGTTTTTAAAATCAGACATGGTAGCATTTCTTTTTCCGCTCAGTGAATCCCCAAATTCGATGTGATAATTATCGACACGTAGCACAGATAAAAAATGACCGAATGCACCATTATACACACCAATAATAGCTGGTGCAGGTACATTATTCTTGTCTTCTACAAAATGAGCGTCAATTCCAATAGAGCGAGCAAAGCGAGCGAGATACCATAATTCGGTGCCTGTACCACTCGAGTATGCGTTTTGTGCGATGGTTAATTCAGAATATTCTAAACCGCGTGCTTTCAAAAGGGTTGCTAGTGCAGCTGGCCCACACGTGCTTGGCGTGGATTGCAAACAAACATCAGCATTCCATTTATCAGTAATAATAGACTCATCCAGTGGATTAATTAATAATTTAGCCCATGGTCCGCAGATAATAATTGCGGCCATAATTAAGGTTAATGACACCGATCCCAGGCGAAAAGAGCGATGCTTTATTGTGGTTAGTGCCCCAATTAACAACCCCGATAAACTAGGTATATAGTCTGCAATTAACCAAGAGCGATATTCATAATACCATGCGCTTTGATCAAGAAAATGAGCGTAGTAAACGACGTTAAGCGCGGAGAGACAAAAAAAGCAAGCGTAAATAAGCAATGCCCATTTGTAGGTGCGAGTTTTAATTCCGATAAAAATAAAAAGGACAAAGCAAACGGCATTTATTGCAAGAATTGTAATCATACTAACGACACTGAATTAACATATGGCATATCATTTAGCAATGATAATATTAATGTTTCCTGCAAAGAACCTAAGATTTTAAGAAGGGGGAAATGCAGCTTTTTTGTTATTTTACACTTACCGCTTAGCTCACATGTAATGACTGACTTAAAACAATATAAGCCCCTGAAATGCGCGAGGGAATTCAGGAGCTTATCACCATTAGAGTCGTAACCCCATGCGGCCTAAGCAGGCAATCCACGTTGCCCGTTCTTTGGCACGACAGCTTTTTATCAAACACTGAATTTTTTCACGGTCGGTTAGTGCCCGAGGTTGTGTCTGTAATGGCATGCCGGCTTCATCAGGCGTACGATTCGCTTTTTTTGTATTACATGGAACACAGGCGGTCACGACATTACTCAGTGTATCGGGACCTCCGCGAGACAACGGAATAACGTGGTCACGCGTTCCGCTGCTCATGTTAATACGTTTTCCGCAATACTGACAGGTAAATGCATCACGACTAAAAACCAATTTACGCGTTGGCGTTACCCACGTGCGCGCTTTGCGGTTCGTTTTTACATAGTGATTCATCACCACGACAGCAGGCAGGCGAAACGTCGCACGCTGACTGCGAACGATATCATGGTATTCCTCAATGGGTGTCGCTTTCTTGGCTAACACCAAACTAAGCGCATCAATCCATTTGTCAGAAATCGATAAATATTCATAGCTGGCATTTAATACCAGACAGCGAGACATGATTCCTCCGAAAATAAAGAGTAGGTAATTAATGAGACAAAGCGTTAGCTCATACCGACAAGCACGGGTTCGCTTGTTTCGGTAAGCAAATGCTCAAGTTGGCGTTTGCGTGCCTTGGCAAAACGATTGGTTTCAAATTCTTTGCCGTGACGCTTGATTTGGCGTTTGTACCAAGCCGCGTGTAAACGTAAGCGGCGAATATCGGTCAAACAAATGCCATGGGGAATCGCAATAGGAATTAACATAATAATATCTCCAAATAATAAGGGTAAAAAATTACAGTCGTCGTTCATGTAAGAAAAAGAATATACGTACCGAGTATAGGACTCGAACCTATAACCCATCAGTTAAAAGCTGATTGCTCTGGCCACTTGAGCTAACTCGATGTGAAAATAATAATTAATAATTTGGCACCCGCAGATGGATTTGAACCACCATTACGAGATTCGTAGTCTCGCGTCCTATCCGTTAGACGATGTGGGCGTGGAAAAAGAAATGCCTCTCATCAATCTGCGCTCGCATTGCGCCGTGTTGCTCTTAGCAATCACGTTGATTGATTACTCGTGTGAAGTCACCGAGGCATGAGTGACGAGTTTAATTTATTATTGTCGTGGATGGAAACGGTCTGCCGCAGCACGTTGGCCGTTTCCGATGCCATCTCTTAAAAGAGTCCGGAGGTCCGGAAGTCCGGAAGTCTCGCCCGTTGGAGGTTTATGTTCTCAAGGTGCAATATATGAATAACTGCAGAAAGGCTACGCAAAGCGGCTTAAAACAAGGTGTTTATAATTCTAGGATGATCAGCAATTAAAAAAATTAGCAGTGGTTATAGATAAACGCTTACAGCACATCACAGGCAAGCGCATATGACTTCCGGACTTCCGGACACAAGAAAAAATGACTGCTGGTCGGACAGGCCGACGCCCCGGATTCATGCCAGTTACGTATAGACCCTTTTCCTGAATACGCACAGTTTAGGGAACTACCGGGTTTGAGGCTGATTATTATTGGTCAGAGCGCGCACGCTCCTGCAGCAGTCAAAAAGGGAAGGAATTTTATAATTAAAATAAACTAATTATTAAAAAATAACGTAGTAAAAATTGCAGACGGAGTTCAGATCCAATGCGCAAGATGCGAAGGCGTAGCAACGCTACGTCGAGTATCATGCAACGCCGGAGCTGGACCCGTACTGCGGTTTTTAAATGAACGACGATCTGTGGTTGTCAAAGATACCGGAAACGAAAAGACCCCGGCGAGTGCCGGGGTCTTTGTGCGTGTACGTGCTGTGTATTCACGTCATGCAGAAGATCCCGGAGGTTTTATAAAGCTATCATCATCGCAGGTACCGCAGATGCTGTACCAAGTAGAAGCGTCGAATCTCACATATTCACACCCATTTTGCGCTATGGGCATACGTGACAGTGGAGATGTCATCGGCTTGCAGCTGCGAAAGGAGGTGGATGTAAACACGTGGACTTTCCTTGGCGTTATTTGTTCAATGGATTTTTAATAGTAATTATAAAAATAATATGTCAACAGACTAATTAAATGTGTTATGGCTGGTGGGGTGGGACTCGAACCCACACGATTTAATAATCACCCGGTTAACAGCCGGGCGCCTTACCATTCGGCACACCCACCATTAAAGAAGCCAATTTATTTCTCTTGCGTGGATTCGAACCACGATTTGCGGAGCCAAATTCCGGCGTCCTACCATTAGACGACAAGAGATTGTGGAGAAACGGTTTTACTCGTGATGGGATTTGAACCCACGTTATCGGATTGAAGGTCCAATGTCCTAAGCCGCTAGACGACACGAGCGGAAATATCTAATAAAGAGAATGGGAGGACATAAAGGAATCGAACCTGAGATTGCGGTATCACAAACCGCCGTGTTGCCACTACACCAATGTCCCCATGAGTGGTTATGAACGACGACTATAGAGTTGTGAAAGAAGGTGCAGATGCGAATAAAACGAAAAAAGCCCCTGGAATTTTCCAGGGGCTTTTGCGTAGGTCGTAAATGATAAGAGTTTTATGTGTGCTGACTCATCTCATTCGTCCTAGCCGCATAGGCTCCTGAAACACCGGTATTATCCGGGTTAAAGGAATGCTCGTGTTGCATATTTTTCAGGACGAATGTGCACATGATGCCAGCAATAGTATTTCAATAAATAATATGTCAACAGTAGATATGTTTGGGCTGGTAAGTGCAGATGGTGGCATTATTTATCAATAATGGCTGAGCGTATCACGGTTAAACCATTACCAGAATTATTGCGTGGACTGGTTTATCAGCACGGTTGGTCTGCTGTCATTGCGGCACAACATGCCGGTACCAGCCCAATTGCGGTTGAAAATTGGTTGACGCGGTTAACGCCAGCTGCACTCACGTGGTTCAGATTAATTCACTCATTTGGTTGCGAGGTGGTAATCGCACGCGGTCAAGAAGCCTGGAAAGTACTAGTTCCGTCAGTTTCAAAACCGCAACGTGACCGTTGTTTGCAAACATGGCGACGAAAGCGATTTCTTCATTACATTCATGCGATAGCTGCGCAAAATAAATCAATCAAACAGGCAGAACGA
>JAHEDF010000252.1 GCA_024641365.1 Planctomycetota bacterium
CATATCGCATTTATTCCAGGCCAAGTAAAAGTGTCACAAGTCGTTTTAGAACGTCAGCGCAGCACACTTTATTTAAGTACCTTGTCAAAAGCAGATAGTTTTCGTCAGTCTGGCCTTTTTTCACGTGCTAAAGATGAATATGAAATTTATATAAAAGATCATCCTGATGCGCCAGAAGTGCGTGCCGCCCAATTACGTATCGCATTATGCTTGGAAGGTATGAAAACTCCAGCAACCGATGAGCTCGCCTTAGCAAAATATAATGAAGTGGCGAGCGTTTATCGCGATGATGAAAATTACGTATTAACAGCCACATTTCATGCGTGGGGTTGTGCATTACGCCTCGGTCGCATTGAAGAGGCCGAAGAATATTTTGAGGCAATTCGCCGCGATTATGATTTAACCAGTTTGTTACCAACTATTCCAGAAGCGACGGTAAAAGAATTAGTCACCAATTACCTAACCCGTGCTGATAAGTATGCTGCCACGGAACCGGATCGGGCTATACGCCTTTTTATTGTTGGCGCTGATATTGCATCTTACCTCAACCAGCCCAAAGAATTTGCAGAAGCTCATAGTCGCGCTGCTGAATTATTAATGTCGCAAAGTCGTTACAGTGAGGCTTTATACAGTTATGACATTGTCATAGATGATGAACGCGTTCCCGATCTAACACGCATGCGCTTCCGTCTGCGCAGTGCCGAAGCAGATCGTTTGCGTAACCGCTTTGATGCCGCAGAAGCAACTTACCAATCAATCATCGATCAAACCGTTCCATTAGCTGACACCGCACAATGGGCGCGTCTCTGGCTTGGTGATATGTATGTACAACGCGGTGATATTATTGGCGCTTTGACCTGTTGGGGTAAAGCGGGTGAGACAAAAACGTTACCTGGTAAGATCATGTATCACTTATTGACAGCGGAACGCCCATTAGGAATTAAGCCTAAACAACCCTTTACCAATGAATTAATTTATTTTAATGCGCGGCTTGCCCAGTTGCGTGGTCGTGCCGATGAATATCGCAAGCAGTTAGAAACTTTAGTTCAAAATGGCCCCACACATGATTGGCCAGTTTTAATTGCCAGTCGTTTACTGGATCAATTGGTATTTACTAACTCACCACAGACAACTAAACCATAATAATTGCACTATTAATTAATAATAAAGCCATCGCTTAATGCGATGGCTTTATTTATTGGTCGTTATTAATTACGTAATGACTTAGTCATCTTAGTCATCTTCGTCATCTTCGTCTTCATCATCATCAAGGTCTTCGTCCATGTCTTCGTTTTCTTCTTCGACGACATCAACGAATTCATCCAGTGCATCCCGGATTGATTCATTGATTTTGAATCCCTCATTTTTGAGGAGCTTAATGATGTCCTCTGCCATGCCCATGTACTAACTCCTTATGTAAATAGCGTGCTGCGGTGGTTCCTAACAGCGGGTTGGGTAAACACCAGCCCTTGTTTGGGACCGGCTTGAGACGGTGCTGAGTTCGCAGGTGCTCCAACGACCAACAGCAATGCGCTGAATTAGACGCCCATTGCGATGTGTCAATCCCGCTAATGGATGTATTATAAACAAGCCTCGGATAATGTGTGATAAATGAATTCGCACTTTTGTTCCTACAACCAATCCGCTACACCCCATACATGCAAGACAACACGCATAGACGTCCAGCCCGCATCGGCATTGTCGTTACATCTGACCGCGCTACCGCCGGTGTCTATGAAGATTTAGGTGGACCAGCTATTCGTCAAACTATGTCAGATTATTTGCAATCACCGTGGAGTGACGTGTATCGATTAATTAGTGACAATCAGGAAACTATTGAACACACATTGATCGCGTTGTGTGATGAAGATAAATGCGACTTAGTTGTTACCACTGGTGGAACAGGACCTGCAGCTCGAGACGTAACACCTGAAGCAACTGAGGCCGTCTGCACCAAGATGATGCCCGGATTCGGTGAACTGATGCGTGCTACGTCTCTACAATTTGTTCCAACCGCTATTTTATCGCGACAGACAGCTGGTATTCGTGGGCATACCTTAATTATTAATTTACCTGGCAAACCTAAAAGCATCCGTGAATGTTTGGATGCTGTTTTCCCTGCAGTTCCCTATTGTCTCGATTTAATTGGTGCCGCTTACCTAGAAACGAATGAAAGCGTCATCAAGGCCTTTCGTCCAAAAGCTAAGTAATTGCCCGGCTACAATATTTCGACAAATTTATGATCTGGATTTTGTTGTGCACAGTAATTTTTATCCCATTCGCTAGGGAATAATACTACTGGCTTTCCACGATGATCTTTAGCTAAATAACTACCGTGCGTTGGCTTGAACTCCTGCACATCACCGACTAGCCAAGCACTGCATTGATAGGGCAAGTCGCTGACCTCTGTTTCAACATTATATTCGTCTCTCAATCGATAGCGTAACACTTCAAATTGCAGACGGCCAACGGCTGCAATAAATGGGTCGCCCAAAGGATTATCCCAGCTACGAAGCACCTGAACAGCTCCTTCGCTAGCTAATTGAGTGATGCCTTTATCAAATGATTTTCTCTTGGTTAGATCCGCAGGGATTACCCGCGCAAATACTTCTGGGGGAAATTGTGGTAATGGCGCATGTTCAAAACCGTCCTTCGCTGGTCCACTTTGTGCCAAAATGGTATCACCAATTGCAAACCCAGCATTTACCAAACCAACGACATCACCTGGGTACGCAACATCCAAAGTCAAACGGTCACGAGCCACCAATGTTTGCGGCCGTGATAAACGCACTTCACGTACGAATTCACCACGATGATAATGTTTAACAACAATGTCGCGTTCAAAACGACCAGAACATATGCGAACAAATACCAAACTATCGCGATGACGCGGATCCATATTTGCCTGAATTTTAAAGGCGTAGGCGCTAAACGGCGAGTTTACAGGATCGACAACAATTTCAGACCCATCTAATTTAGTCGCTGTGCGAGCTCCTGGTGCAGGAGCCATATCAATAAATGCATCATAGAACGGTTCGATACCGAAATTAGTAAGTGCTGATCCGAAAAACACTGGTGTGACTTGACCCGCTTGAAATGCTTCGTGAGAAAATGGATTTCCCGCAATCTCAAGCATTTCTAGATCTTCGCGTAATTTTTTAGCTAATTCATCGCCAATTTTTTCTTGTGCTGCTTGCGATTTTAATGGGATGCGCTCCATGTCGGCACGCTGAGATCCGCCCACTCCCTTTTTACTAAATACTAACAAATCAGCTGAAACTCGATCAACCACGCCAACAAAACCTTTCCTATGCCAACTGGCCAATTCATGGCGCTGGCTTGAATGCCCAGCACCTCTTCCACTTCAGTCATTAATTCTAACGGATCGCGACCAGGTAAATCGCATTTATTAATAAATGTTAAAACTGGCACACCGCGCAATTTACATGCAGCAAATAATTTTCTGGTTTGAGTTTCAACACCCTTGGATGCATCCAGGACCATGATCGCACTATCAGCAGCCGTTAAAGTACGATAGGTATCTTCACTAAAATCTTGGTGCCCAGGCGTATCGAGCACATTTATAATGTGATCTTTATATTCGAATTGCATTGCTGACGCAGTAATCGAAATACCACGCTCTTGTTCCATCGACATCCAATCCGACGTAGCCATTTTTCCCGTTTTACGATTTTTCACCATACCAGCAGTACGCAGCATGCCAGCGTATAGTAACAATTTTTCTGTCAGTGTTGTTTTACCCGCATCTGGATGCGCAATAATTGCAAAGGTGCGACGTCGTGACGTCTCATTTGCGAGTTCAGGGATAGTCTGTGTTGTTGAGTCAGCCATGGCAGGTCGGCAACATGGGAATAACTAGGCGCGGAGCAACAGCCCACCGCTTTATCGCTCAGCAGCACGCAACTTAAAACGCTCGTGACTCCGCATGCTCTTCTAATAAAGCCATATAGGTTTCGTCACTGATCGTATAAGCACCAAATCGCTCCATATGTGGGGTCTGCTGTTGACAGTCGAGCAATCCGAATCCATGCGCACGCAAGCGATCAACCAAGCTTACGACACATAATTTCGAGGCATCAGGCGCACGATGAAACATGCTTTCACCACAAAAAATGCCGCCAATGGAGAGACCGTAACAACCACCCACCAAGTTGCCTGATTCATCCCACGCCTCTACAGAATGCGCATGACCTGAACGATATAATTCACTATATAATTTTTCAACATCATCTGAAATCCATGTAGATGAACGATCAGCGCACGCTGTAATAACCTCAGGAAAAGCAACGTCAAAAGTAATGCGATACGGTTGACGATTACGTGCTACTTTTAGTAAACTTTTTGGCACGCGATAACGATCCCATGTAATGACGGCACGTTCCATCGGTTTGTACCACCGTAAACGACCATTACGATCATCAGCCATCGGGAAACAACCATGGCGATAGGCCGCCATCACTACCTCTGGCGTTATGGGATAACCATCAGCATCAATTATATCCGTTAAATTCATGCTGATAATAAAGTAATTAATTCTCTTGGATGAGCAATTCGCACATCAACTGGTAATTTATCGTCATGGCCAATTCCCCATGTACAAAATGCTACATGGCATCCTGCTGCTCGCCCTGCGCGAATATCAGTGTGGTGATCACCTATCATCCAACTAGTCGCTGCATCACCGCCACGCGCAGAAAAGATGTCTAGCAGTTGTCCTGGATCTGGTTTTTTTGCGGCATCGCCGCCGCGAACTTCAGTAAAGAAAGATTGTAAATGGCATCCAGCTAAAATTAATTTTGTAAACTGATCGGGTTTATTCGTAGCAACTGTTAAATCCCAGCCCAGATATCGCAAACGTTCTAATGTTTCTATAATGCCATCATACGGAGCCGTTTGATCGCAGCAGTGTAAGAGATAATACGTGGAAAATGCTGATTTGGCAGCGTCACGCTGCGACTCATCTGGGATTATTCGCTCAATTAATTTATCTAAACCATCACCGACACATTGTATAACTTTATCCAAAGCAAGTGCGGGTAATCCTAGCGTTGTTCGAGCATAATTACCTGCCGCCGCTATATCATAGCGTGAATCTACTAAGGTCCCATCTAAATCAAAAATTGCGACTCGCCTCATGCTGCTGTATTTCAGCCAGCATTTACAAATAAACAATGCTAAATTGTTTACAGTTTCTTATCCCAACACGAATTGATTATGTAATTGGTCGCTATTAAGATTTTTCCATACCATCCCATTCACCACTGCCTCCTGAATCTTCAAGCTCAGGCAGCATGCAAAGGGCAAATATGGTTAAATCATCATCTAGCGGACCTTGAACATGTTCCATTAATCCTTCGCCAATTGCATCAACCATTTCTTGCGCCGGTTTTTCGGCATGAGCGAACATACTAGCGTATAAATTTAATTCTCCGTATTCTTCTCCATCCGTATTCATCGCTTCGGTCAAACCATCGGTATATTGCAATAAGATGTCGCCGGGTTGCATATGTACGACATCCACATGGATACTACCTGCAAAAATTGCCCCGGCTGCTAAGCCGATAGCCATTCCCGTTTTACCAACCTTTAACAATACTGTGTCGTTATTTGGCCGTAATAATAATCCGGCATGATGGCCAGCGCGCACACAACTTAAACTACCCGTAATAGGGTCTAATTCTGCGGCAAATATAGTAATAAATTGACCGGGCAATAAATCTGGACGAATTTCATCATTAAACTGAATTAATAAATTACACATATTTGTGGTTTGGCGTGCTAAAAACCGCAGCGTTTTTAATGCGGTGGCAACGACTAATGCCGCTTGCATGCCGTGGCCACTGACGTCGCCAATAACAAACATTAAGTGACCATTTTTTAAGGTAATGACCTCATAAAAATCACCACTGACTCCGCTATGCGGTTTAAAATGAATGGCGCAATCATAGCCGTCTACAGTTGGCAAATCAGCCAACATATTTTGCTGCACATTACGTGCCTTGGCCATATCAGATGATAAATTATTTTGCGCTGGATTAACTGGATTAGCTGTTTCTGAACGACCAATACCTAATTGCTGAATTTTGCTCGATAATGTTTGGCTGTCTAATAAGCGACCTGCCAATGC
>JAHEDF010000253.1 GCA_024641365.1 Planctomycetota bacterium
CTACCGCCGCCAGGAAAATAATTACCGCCGCCAGACCAACAACGCTTACAAGGTGGGGTTAAAGAATTACAGGCACTCATTAAAATGCATATCGCCGATAAGGCGCTTGTTCCTGATGTCGAAGTATTTGTAAAAGGACTCGATCTCGCTCTGCGATTTAATGAATTTTACGATTTCAAAAAAGATCTACCTAAGGCAGATTGGGCTTTGCAACAAGCCAAAGAACGGCTTGAGCAATTTCCTACCCACCCCTGGACGTCACAAACAGGTTTAGTGGTGCGTGGGTATCGCTCCGCTATTGATGGTTCAGTACAGCCGTATGGTTTAGTAATTCCAAATAAACATAATTTTAATAAACCGGCACCATTATATGTCTGGTTACATGGGCGTGGTGAAAAAGTAACTGATTTACATTTTATGTATGACTGCGCACATAAACCAGGACTAGTGCAATTAGATGACACCATTGTCGCCCATGCATTTGGTCGCCAATGCATTGGATTTAAAGGGCCTGGAGAACAAGATGTACTTGATGTGATTGATCATGTGCAACAACAGTACAAAATAGATCCCGACCGTATCGTATTAATGGGATTTAGTATGGGTGGTGGCGGTTCCAAATCAGTTGGCTGTCATTATGTGGATCGTTTTTGTGCCATTCACACGGGTGCAGGCTATAGCGAAACCGCCAAGTTTATGAAATTAAAACCGGAAGATTATCCCTCTAAAATGGAACAAATATTATGGGGTGTGAATGATGTGCCCTGTTATGTGCGCAATCTATTTGCCATTCAATTTAGTTGTTATAGCGGTGAAAAGGATGGACAAATACAAGCTGCGCAAGTGATGGAAGAGGCCTATAAAGCACATGGAAAAGAATTAATTCATTTTATTGGCAAAGACACGGCGCACAAATATCATCCAGATTCATTACGTGATGCATTAGCATTGGTCAAAAAAGCGGTTGTTGTCGGTCGCCCGAAACAACAACCAACATTATCATTTCAAACGCAAACCCTCCAATACAACACGCTTTTTTGGTTAACCGCTTTGGGTTTAGAACAGCACTGGACTGATAGTCGTATTGATGCCACCGCGTCAGGAAAAAATATGACGTTGACAACACTCAATATTAATCGCTTACGTGTGACGTGGCCCCAATTGCAAAATGGCAGTGTCATTACGGTTGATGGAAAGGCCGTCACTTTTCCACAAGTTTCACCAACAGGCGCTGAATTAGTGAAGAAAAATAATGTCTGGCAAGCAGCGCAAGCTGGGGATGACAATGGATTGCGAAAACGTCCCGGCCAACAAGGCCCGATTGATGATATTTTTAATAGACCATTTTTAGTCGTAAAACCAACGGGCGTGTCGTCAAATGAGCAGTTTCAGCGCTGGTCACTATTTGAAGCCAACCATTTTCCAGAACGATGGGCCACGGTTATGCGCGGTGATCTCCGTATAAAAAATGATACCGAGGTTACTGAAGACGACATTAAGAATTATCATTTAGTCTTATGGGGTGATGCCGCTTCAAATAAAATTATTGCAAAAATCATTGGCCAATTACCAATCAAGTGGGATGAGAAGCATATTCAATTAGGGGGCAAAACATACGCGACGAGCGATCATGCGCTGGCTATGATTTATCCCAATCCTTTGCAGGCCAATCGTTATATTGTGTTAAATAGTGCTTTGACGTGGCGAGAAAATAATGATCGAAATAATAGTCTGCAAAATCCAAAGCTCGGTGATTGGGCTATTATTGGATTAGATACGCCTCCAAACAATGAGGCCCCTGGGCGTATTGTTGCCACCGATTTCTTTGACGAACATTGGGCAGTAAAATAGTGGTCATTTTTTAGGATAGCAATTCAGCCAGTAATGTTTATGCGACGAATTGTCGGCTTTAAGCCGTAAATTTGCTGACATAAAGACACTACTACATTTATATTACTAGTAGAGGCGGTGATTTATGCGACAAATGTTCATTTGTTTGTTGATCTCTTTAAGTGCTTTAGTGCACACTGCCGAATCATTAACCATGGCTTTGGTCGCTGATTGCCAGTATTGTGATAAACCGCATAACGGTTCTCGTCACTATCAATTATCGCCACTCAAATTACAAAATTGTGTTGACCATATTAACAAAGTGAAAGCGCAGGGCGCTGTTCACCTAGGAGATTTCATTGATCGTGATTGGGAAAGTTTTGATGTGGTCGAAAAAATTTGGGCGCAATTAACCATGCCAAGCTATCATGTACTGGGAAACCATGAATTTAGTGTTGCTGATGATAAAAAAGTTTTGGTGTTCAAACGTTTAAAAATGCCAGCACCTTACTATGATTTTACACAAAACGGTTGGCGCTTTATCGTAGTTGACGGCAACGATATCAGCTTTCAGCGATATCCCAAAAATAGTCCTGAATTAAAAAAGGTTGAGGATTATTACGAAAAACTCGAAAAGAAATTACCTAAATATAATGGAGCAGTCGGGCCGGAGCAATTAGCATGGATTGAATCGATTTTGAAAAAAGCTGATGCTGAAAAAGAACCAGTCATTTTACTGTGTCATTTTCCTATTTACCCTCCTAATGTCCATAATTTATGGAATGCAGATGAAGTACGCGCGCTGCTAGAAAAACATAAATGCGTTAAGGCTTGGATAAATGGTCATAATCATAAAGGTAATTATGCAGAGAAGCAGGGGATACACTATCTGACTATGCACGGAATGGTAGAACAGGACGATACCGCCTACGGGTTATTACGGCTGTCCTCAACGCAGTTAATCTGTGAAGGCATTGGTCGACAGCCGACGATGACCATGCAAATTGCTCAGTAAGGTAGTTTAAACTGAGATACACACAATGCTATTCGGCTAACAACAACCGCCGAGGGCGCCGAGTACGCCGAGGTGATCAGGCATTACTTTTATACTCACAGATCGTATAAATTGTCGGAATAATTGACCGAAAAATGGCGCGGCACATTCGGTGATTTGCCCTTAAACATCCTCGGCGTTCTCGGTGTTCTTGGCGGTTAAACTGTATTCAATACCCCTATTTTACAGGGAATTAGCCGAATAGCATTGAGACACACAAGCAATTTGCCACAATAACGAGCCAAAAGGCTATCAGCTACTTGTCTTATGGACAGTTGTGTCGCATAATGCACGCATGGCTAGCGGAACCAACACGAGCACATCCAAAATTGCGACGATAGTCGTATTAATTCCTATCCTTGCAGCCTGTTGGTATGCAGCGCCATGGGCGTTACCGGTATGGCGCTGGCAAAATATGGATATTGAAAAGATCGCCCGTGAAAATGCTGATAAAGGTTATACTAAAAAAAATCTAGAAAAAGAATTTGATATGGTGGTTTTTTACAATCCTCGTGGCGGTCGAGGCTCGGCAGATCCTTGTCCTTATCAAATCGTGACGATGTCTCCGACCTGGAAATCTGTGTATCCAAATGAAATTGATGAAGAAAAATTATTAGTGCGTATATCTTTAATGGATGAACGTGATGGTAATCCCATTGATAAGTTGTGGGTTGGCTCAGTAAAAGAAGAAGGTTTTTTCAAAATTAAAGGTTGGCGTTTCCCAGCTGGTTCTTTTGGAAAACCAAAAGGACGTCCAGTGGTTGTGTTTAGAGGTCTTGAGATGCAAAAAATGGATTTAACTCAAGCGATTAATATGCTTGGAGAAGTCAAAAACTGGGAGACTGACGATACCTGGGAAGAGCGTGCTGACGGCTTTACAGCACCGTAATTTTGACTGTCTACTTTATACTCGCCGAATTTTTTGGCACATCTTCTATTTTTAAATGCGGGTTAGCCGATAATTCCTGCAATAATCGTTCGTCAGCAACAATGGTTAAAACCGCGTCATCATCATCATAATGCTCTTCTTGTACTTGTGCTCGTCGGCGCACAAAAGCATCCAAAGCGCCATCAGTCACAGGAAAGCGAATGGTGACTAAACGTGAACGTTTATCGATGTGTAAACGAATATGTTCTTTTAATTGATCAAGACCGGTGCCATCTTTCGCACTGATAGTCACCGACTCTTTATAGCGACGGCGATAGGCTAATAATATAGTTTTACTGTAAGCCGCATCTAATTTATTAAATACCATAATAACAGGAACATGATCAGCTTTAATGGTTTTTAGCACATCTTCGACCGCTGCTATTTGTTGTTCCATCACGTGGCTGGATGAGTCAACGACATGTAATAATAAGTCAGCTTCACGTACTTCAGCAAGGGTAGCGTGGAAACTGGCAATGAGTGTTGGGGGTAACTTTCTAATAAAACCAACTGTATCAGAAATAACAACGTTGTGATGACGATCTAAAAATAATTGCGCTGTACGTGTATCAAGCGTGGCAAATAAACGATCTTTGGCGAATACCTCAGCATTCGTTAGCGCATTCATTAATGTGCTTTTACCGGCATTGGTATAACCAACTAATGCAATATTAAATGCATCACTACGCGTTTGTACGGCACGATCTTTTCGTGCGGCAATTTCATTGAGGCGTTCTTTTAAATCTTGAATGCGTTTACGAACTTGTCGTCGGTCCATTTCAATTTGTTTTTCACCAGTACCGGCTTTAAAGCCGGAGCCGGAACCAGACGAACCGCCAACCGTTTGACGATCTAAATGCGTCCACATGCGTTTTAATCGTGCTTTGTCATATTCAGCTTGTGCTAATTCCACTGCCAGCATGGCTTGATTAGTGCGCGCATTACGAGCAAAAATATCTAAAATAAGTTCATCATAATCGAGAACAGCGCAGCCTACTTCTTCTTCTAAATTGCGTTGCTGACGTGGTGATAATTGCACATCAAATACAACTTGACCAGCGCCTGATGCGTGTGCGGCCTCAGCTAATTCTGTTACTTTACCGGTACCAATGTAAGTATTGGGAACCGGTTTTTGCACATGCTGAACCAGTGTTGCGACCACCGTGCGACCAGCTGTTTCCAATAAGCTGTGCATTTCTGCTGCGCGATCTTTTTCGTGTTCACGTTCATCCGGATGCACAGTCAACATCAGCACCACAGGTATAGTCGTTTGCTGAGTAGGGACAGTTTTTGTGACCATGCGTGGGGGGGCGCTCCTAATGGAACAATGTGTAGATTGAAGGGCGGAAAGGAAGGGGGACGTTTTATCGCCGCGTCGGTAATAATCCGATTAGGAAGCTGACACCGCGTAGGCTAACGCCAACTGCGGCAATTGCCCATAAGGGGTCAATGCTACTGGCGTCTGCTAAAAAGCGTTGTTCCAGCCATGGGACAACAGCCATCAAAAGCAATCCCGTAGCCATGCCAGCAACCCCATTGATGCCAAGGAATAGCATAGGGAAACGGGTATCGTGTGATGGCGCTAATTCTTGAATACGCCCAATCCAACCAATGGAAGTGAGCCCACGACCCAGCCCGACAAATCCTAAACATAATAAAGCAAGCCATGCAAGATTGGAGGTCGTTAAAAATAAAAATAAGCCATCGCCAATCACTGTAATAAATAATGATAAGCGCATTAACCAAGCACTACCAATACGTCTAAGCGCAATGCCAGCTACAATAATTCCTGCGAGCATTAATGGAACTTGAATATTGCCTTGCAGTAATGCGTATTGTTTTCCTTCCATGCCTAATTGATGTAAAAACCGTGGCAAATAGGGCAGTAAACACGCCATGGCAGCGGTATTTAAGCCACCCATCATTAATAAACGGCGGTAGCCACCCAGTGCGACTAATGTTTTCCATAATGGTCCATGTGGCGGATGCGAAGCATCCCGAGCTGGCATGGCAGGACTCCATGACAACGGGAAGGTGCTTAAAATAACTATGATGGTGGCAATGGTGATGAGTCCCATAAGCCACGGTAATTCCTGTGGATTTGTCACTGAAGCATCAGCGGATACGGGCCATAACCAGGCGACAGCTTGTAACGCGAGTGTGACAATTCCATACGCGCTTAAATTACGCCACATGTAAAAGCGTCCGCGCTCTTCCCGTGGAACAACGGCTGCAGTCCACGTCATAAATGCAGCAATGCTCACATTTCCAAATAGGGCGGTTAGAAAAACAGTCGCAAAAACACCAGTTAAAATTATTGTGGTGCCCCAATTAA
>JAHEDF010000254.1 GCA_024641365.1 Planctomycetota bacterium
ATAACACATATGAGCCTTCTGCTAGTCAATAGGCACTAATGTATTTTTCGGAAATATTTCACCGAACCCAAATCAATGAACAAAACCGATTACTTCATCTGTCATCGTCACTGTTAAGCAAGCCGCTTACAGCAAACACATATAGAGGGTCTCTTACTACGGTCTCACCGCTGCCTGGCGACGTTGTGATGTCAACCAGGGCCACTACGACTGCATGGAAGCAGGAGGTAGGGCGACGCAGGATGCCAAAGCCGAGACATTCATCGGTTAACCTTATACTGGCACTATTCAAAAAGAAGGCGGGTTCATTGATTTACTCAATGCCCAGTTAGGTTCAGGCTCAGTCAAGGTGTAAACGACTTTGTTCATTGTATTGATGCACGACCATGGGGTGGCTAATCAACGCGAGTGGCTCAGGTATCGTGATGCATAAACCGACGAATAAACTTGCTGTTTAGCAATCAAGCATCGTGTTTCGTTGCATTCCACCGTATTGTCCAGTTAGGCGTTCAGCTCACCCCATGGCGTGACTAACTCTTTAAAAACTTGTTTTCATCGAATACCGTCTCGTTTTTCAACATGAAAAATACACAGCGTCCCAGTTTGTGTGCCAGGGCCGATAAGGCTTTGGCCTTGCTCATGCGTTTCTGGAGACGTTGTAAATATTTCTGGGCTTTCTCATTACCCCGCAAATATAAAACCGCCGCTTCGGAAAACGCCCACTTCAAATGGGCATTGCCGATCTTATTGCCTTGCGTGCCGTAGCTTTTGCCAGCCGATTCGGCTTTGCATTTGACGAGCCTGGAATAAGACGCAAAGGTTTGCACGGATTCAAACCGGTCAATACTGCCGATTTCATAAATAATCGTCAGGGCGAGGATACGGCCAATCCCCGAAACCGAACGCAGTAGATGCAAGTGCACCGGATTGTGCTGTCGGGCTTGTGTCTCAATAAACCATTCTATTTTACTCAATTCTTTGGCGTAGCATTCTAATATGGACATGTTTAAATCCATGTTGCGTTGCACGACCGGGTCGGGAAAGGCCGAGCGAATATGCTCACGGGCGCTGACGTTTTTTAAATTGACTTTGTTGGGTGGCAGATTGTATTGACTGGTGGTGTTAGCGACGTGGGCTTTCAAATCGGCACCATGGCGGACAATCTTCATGCGTCGGCGCAGTAAATCGCGTGTGGCTCTCATCGCCGTTGGGTAGACATACGCCAGAGGAAAATTACCACCTCGAATCAGATTGGCAATCTTGTAGGGCAGATATATTGCTCCTGCAATATCTGCATTCCCGCCATCCCTGGCGGTCAATCGATACGATCATTCTTGGCTTTGCCACCATGGATGGCGCGCATGTACAGAGCATGGCCGAGAATGAAATCAATACGCCTTTCATCACAAAAATCCGCCACCCAGTACCAACAATGCATACACTCAACACCGACGACAACCTGGCCAAGATAAGGTGTCAAAAGTGAGTGGAGTTTATTAGGATCGGCTGATATTTCTTTATGGACACAAGTCTCACCCGCCTGGTCGATAATGCAGACATAGAGCGTTCTGGCATGCAGGTCAATACCGCAGTAATATGGATGCTGTTTGGTGTAGAATTTCATTGAGCTTTCTCCTTTTTGGGTTTCGTCGCCTTCCAGTTTAGTCAATTGACTAGACTGGAGGGAGAAGGCTCAATGAGTATCAACGCCATCAACGCGGACAGTATTGGCGAAGGTTACTTTGTCCAATGAATCCGAATGCGGGTAAAACTATTTTAATGCGGAGGTCCCATACATGATGCTTCTGAGTCTTTTGCTGCTTGTCAACGCCTTGTTACACGGCGTCATTGTCGGGCGTTTCGGAATCAAAGGAAACGTGCCACCAGCGGTGTTCGGTTTCTTATATGCGGCGTTAGCGATTGCTCTCTTACTCGGATGGACTCATGGCACTCTTGCCACATTGATAGTGACTACAGTTGGTCTTGTCGGTCTCGCGCTGAATTTCAGAAAACTACAGCACGATCCGTCGATTGAGAAGATCATCTTTGTAGTAGGGGCAACAATTATCGCCTGCGCTGTCTACTTCCAACTTTAAGCATTTCAGTAAACAACGTGGTCAGGTCTTGCTCTGTGCGTTAAAGGTACGCTTTTATTCGCCAATTATGCATGAGCACGAGACAAGACCTAACCCTGAAATCCCATCCGTTGAATTCCAACGATAGTTGCCAACGATAAGGAGTTACCCTATGAAAATCACCGTTGAAACCACTGTAAAAGCGCCCGTTGACAAGGTCTGGAGCGCCTACATAACTCCAAACGACATCAAGCAGTGGAATACCGCTTCTGATGATTGGCATACAACCAAATCAACTGTTGATTTGAGAGTGGGTGGTGCGTTTACCTCGCGCATGGAGGCCAAAGACGGCAGCTTCGGATTTGACTTCTCTGGAACATACACAAAGATCATGCCTTACAAGTTGATTGAGTATTCGTTCGGGGATCGCACTGGTACGGTCGAGTTTGTAACTGGCGCAAACGGCGTCACGGTGCATATCACTTTTGATGCTGAAACTGAAAACTCCGTGGATCAACAACGTCAGGGATGGCAAGCCATCTTGAATAATTTTGCTAAATACGTTGAAGCACGCCAGACGTGTTAAATAAAAGGTGCGCCGTAATTTTGCGATGGGCGTCAAGAAAGGAATGTGATGTAAATATCTGAAAACATTGAAGCAAAGTTGAGCCTCCGTTGGCTTTAACGCGTAAGGACTCATACGCAATATACGCTCTGATCAATTTTGATAGAAGAGGCTTTCCGTCACCGGCTGATCAGATTCACTTTTGAAAATGCCGAGGTATTGGTATCGGTCATGTTTACCATCAAGCAGCATATCCAGAGTGTGATACGTTTGCGGGTACGCAAACATGAGGGGATTGTTGAAATGACGCCTGGTATAGAGTCCGGTTAAGGATATGGTGTTACTATTTGCAATCATTCCCAAACTTGTGGACTGCATTTTTTGAGTACCCAAACGAAGATCGTCATGCTGAAAAAGTCCAACCCGTTGGGGAGCGCCTATCGACGGTTCCGTTTGTATGGCAGCGAAAGTTGCCATGGAGTAAAGCGCTGTAATGCAGCAAAAAATGGTTCTTTTTTTCATTTTCTAATGTCTCTTGAAAGGAATCGTTTTTTAGTTGACAAAAAGAATCTTAAATTTTTTCACGGAACTCCATTTCAAAAAATAACTTCCGCTCCGAAATCAACACAAAAGCAGTCAATCCACAAAGCAATACGGTTTGGATTATTTTGCTATCCGGGTGAGTCGAAAATATCTCATTGAAAACATTGGCAGCCATGTGCATCACAACGGCAACTAGAATATTTCGATTCGTTTTGTAATAAAGCCAGTTTGTTAAAAACACAAACGGAATTATGCTGAGTAAAAAGTTAATACTATGAAGAGCGCCTTCAACGGCCAGGTTACTGTGATAATAACCTTGTATAAGGGCCAGTGGGATATGCCATAGCGCCCAGATTACCGCGAAGATGAGTGAGCTATAAAACAGGTTAAATTTTTGGCGTAAGCAATCAGTGCCATAGGAATGCCACGCGAGCTCTTCCAACACGGGCGCCATGACTAAAAGAAACCACACCGGAAACACACCGGAGGTAAAGCTTGCATGACCGGTGATCGTAAATTGCTCGATGTCGTAGCCAAAAAGCAGCGATATCGCCATTGCCAGAATAATGCTAACGGGCATCAGTACCATTGAAATGACGTAGTAACTGCCTTTTGATGCGCTGAAATTAACGAAGCGCTTGCCCACATCGGCGAGTACGTTTTTGTCTTTATTCATGTAATAGGCGGCAATAAACAAAGGGCCGCATAACCCGAGCAGACCTAAAACGCTAATTTGCAGGTCATAATCCTGTGCGGAGGGCTTGTGGCTAAGGTGAGCTGCCAGTAGCCAAAGAGCCCAGGGAATAAAGGTGCTGAAAAAATAAAAACGCCAGGGATATCGATAGTTTGTAAGCATGATAATTTTCCAAGTATTTGAATATACAGTGTTTAATTAACGAACCGACTCTACTTTTCTTTTAGTTGACTATAAGTTTTAGTCGACTAAAAGTATAAACTTTGAATATAAGCATGTCAAATTATTTTAGTCGGCTATAATAATAAGGTATTGTCGTATTATCATCTGCATGTTGGAAATGGTTTGAATAAATGACAAAATTTGGGAAGCGGACACTTAATAAGGCTCAAACGCGGCTGGATATCCTTAATGCGGTATATCACCTTAGTAAGGCGATAAATTTCAGAGACTTGAAAGTCAAAGTCATTGCCGAGGAAATTAAAATTACGGAAATGACCTTTTTTAACTATTTTCAAAAAAAAGAAGACATTCTCAAATATATGATGGGCTTATGGAACCTGGATCTAACAGTGCTACAACATCAAAATCCACTCAGGGGTGAAGAGGCTATTCGCCGAATTTTTCGTCGTACTGCCGAGCAGACCACAAATCACCCGGGCTTGATGGTGGGTTTTATTTCCTATCTGGTGACCAATGAAATCGATCCTAGCGCCAACGAGATCGAGGCAGCTGATCGCTATTTACTTTATCCTGAAGTGCCAGAACTGTATGAAGTCAAAATTCCCAGTGGAAATGAAATTCTGGTTCAACACTTGATGGAGATCGACCCCTCTGTCGACCCTACTTCAACCTTATTACACCTGGCGTCTTGCTTTTATGGCGATGTATTAGTGGCACACACAGCACATCTTGATCTAAAGGTCCTTTATTCAAGTAGTCTTGACCTTATTTTGAAAAAAAATTAGTGATAAACGTTTATTGATCACGCACAATAGCGTAAGGTGTGTGGTTTATAAATGAAATGTGTTTCATCGAAAAAACAGCGTGTAAGAGGAATTATTAAATGAGGATGGTTAACTATTTTTGGGTATCGTCGTTTTTGCTTTTGCAAACATCGTTAGGTAATGCAAGTTCAGTAAATTCTATTAACGTTTCAATTGCTCCAGACATTGCAACAGGGTGTCATCAAATGAGAGCTGATGTCAGAATAATTGAGAATCTGACATTGGGCATAATGCCATCATATGAATGTGAAAATCGACCTGATCGTCCAATTGACGGTAGCATGAAAATGCAAAGTGGCGTATCAAACACATTCAATCGCGTTCTTTTTCCCTGGCGCTATTCCCCTCGTGGCGCAATGACGGATGGCTATTTTCTGGAATTGTTTATTGGCGGTGAACGTGGTGCTTATTCGTCCGTGTCTGGATCCAGTACCACAGTCAACTTTATTGATGTCGGGACTTGGATAGGATACCAATGGGTTTGGGGTAGCGGGATTAATCTATCCGCTGCTGCCGGGTTCGCGCACCTGATGTTGTATAGTCGAAACAATAGTAGAGTTTCTACCGAAAGTCATGATGTTAACGACTATCTAGATCAACAAACACGTACGAACACGCATTTAGCAAGTGGGTTTTTCTTAGGATGGGCGTTTTAAAGGCATCGTGAACGCGTATCGTTAGGTCCTAGAGGCTGTCTAGGGAAATGTAATCTCCACTAATCAAAAAAGTCGGGGTGCCTGCGTTCCACCCCGACCCGTGTTGCCATGTCGTTGACTATTTCACCGATACCGTCACGCCCGCATAATTGTTCGCAGTGTTGTTATCTTGTGTCGTGGAACTGACCGCTGCGGCGTTGGTGTAGGTCAAAAAACTAAACGCATATTTTGGTTTTACGGTAAACGTCAGCGTCGCGGTTTCGCCGTTGGTCATGTCGCCTAAATTGCAACGCAGTTGGTCGAAGACATAGGTGCAGCTACCGCGCGACACTGTGTACGAAACCAACGATACTGGGTTGTTGGACACACCG
This sequence comes from Planctomycetota bacterium, assembly GCA_024641365.1. The sequence continues at coordinate 5,912 of JAHEDF010000254.1, forward strand.
GATGTCAACGAAACTGTTTTTGCCGTTTCGGGCCCCGCATTATTCACGACAACGTTGTAGGTTATATTGCTGCGACGTGGTACCGGGTTTTGCGCCGCTGTCGTGGTCACGCTGAGATCGGCGATGATTGGGCGCGGATAAATCGTCATGAAACTGGTCACGCTATTGTTGGCGGTGTAGGTTTCCGTTTCCGCCGCGCTCACACGGACGGTA
>JAHEDF010000255.1 GCA_024641365.1 Planctomycetota bacterium
TAGCGATGAAGCGCATCGAAGAAATTCATGCTAAAATTCCTAACTGCCATTTAGTTATGCACGGCTCATCATCGGTGCCGAAAAATTTGATCGATGAGATCAATAAATACGGCGGCAAGATGAAAGAAACCTACGGCGTACCAGTCGAAGAAATTCAACGCGGCATCAAAGCTGGCGTGCGCAAAGTAAACGTCGATACCGACAATCGTTTAGCGATCACCGCTGCGATTCGTAAATTCTTAGTAGAAAAACCTGATCAATTCGACCCACGTGGTTACCTCACCCCAGCTCGCGCAGCGATGCAAGTTATTTGCGAAGAACGCATGCGCCAATTTGGCCAAGCTGGCCATGCTGCTGGCGTGCCGATTGTCTCGTTGGCACAAATGGCCGCCGATTACGCTGCTGGCAAATACGGCGAAAACGCCAAACCAGATGCGGCATGGAAAAAAGAAAAAGGTAAAGGCAGCGGCATTTCAGCCATGGCTCATTAATTTATTTTTTCCAAGAACTAAAAAACCGTCAGTCTTGCTGACGGTTTTTTTTGTAGTTTGGGATGATGCCTGCTAGTCATGACATGAGCGTTTATAGTTTTTAGCCTTTTTCACATCCGTTTTATCAACCAGAAACTAGACAATTTGCCGGATCGGCATTTTTGAGCCGCCGTTTTTCAAAAAAAAGTTGCGATATCGTATTTAATGGTATTGCCCCATAAAAGCGGGCGCTTATTTACCGCGAAGTGAGGCTTTATGTATAAATTATTCATTCATTGTTTAGCTATTTTATTCGGTATCAGTTTGTTGCCATCGGGTTCTTGGGCAGCCGATAAAGAGGTCGTCTTAAAAAACGCACATTATGAGCGCATAATTAGCATTCAGGACAATCATATTTCAACAAAAAGTATTAAGAATTTATTATCCAATCAAACATTGGCATTTAAAAGTAGTGAAGAATTCTGTTTGCGGATTTCTGGCGGAACACACACGACAGACACAGACGCTGAAATATTGACAAAGGATTGTGTCGTCACGGCAATTGAAGATCAAGCAGGGCGAGCTGTAATAACATTACGTAATGATCAACACCAGCTTACCTTGCAATTAATTTACACATTAGAAGCGAATGATTTTTTTGCGCGCAAACAACTTTTGATTACCCCAGATAAAGATATTGTTCTAGAACATATTGATTTAGAACGAATCAATAGCGAAGAGCCGCTTCAATTCTACCAAATTGATGCGATTAATGCGCGTGGAAAATGGAGCCCGGGAATTGGGCAGCCTATCTACTCTTTAAAGAGCGCCATATTTTTAGGTGTAGAATTTCCTGCATCACGAAACGTTGCTGAAAATAATATAATCCATTGCGGTTATTATTGGGGGAAAACTATACCTGCGAAAACGACGTATACGACCTACCCGAGTGTTATTGGCGTCGCTGATGATGGACGATATCTTGCCGAGGCGTTCCAGCGCTATATTGATGGAATCCGTATTCGCCCATTTCGTTTACAAGTGCAATATAATACGTGGTTCGATTATGGAGGTGGGGTATCCCAAGAAAAATTTAATGAGAGCGTCGCTACCATACATCAACAGTTGGTTACCGAGCGCGGTTGTGACCCGTTGGCGGCCTATGTTTTAGATGACGGTTGGCAGGACAGCAAAGGGAAAAAATCAGATTGGTCGAAAGGGTTTTGGCCGGTGAACGAAAAATTTGACACGGATTTTTCTCGTGCTTTGCAATCGACTTCAGCGGCTCAATCCCATCTTGGATTATGGTTTAGTATGGGGTGTTTTTTCGGCTCTAAATCAATGGTGCCCGTGTTGAGAGAAAAAGGTTATGAGGCTTTAGAGTTATCCATGTCGATGGCAGGCCCAAAATATATGCAAGGAATTGAGGATCGCATGCTGGCTTTGACGAAACTGGGGGTCACGTATTTCAAATGTGATGGCACTTTTGGTCATTTACATATTAGAGATTTTGAATTGCAACCAGACCGTGGTTCACCAGTGATGCCGCAATTAGAGACAGCCGGCCTGGTGGCAAATGACGCGAAATTAAATGATGCAAAATTTACTGAGCTTAAATTATATTATCTGAGCGCAGGCACCGAGCGCATGATAGAAATTTTTAAGAAGATGCATGCGATAAACCCGCAGGTTTACATTGCCATTACCAACGGCGCTTATTTAAGCCCATGGTGGCTTCAGTATATAGATACCGTCTGGCAAATTAATGCCGGCGATGCGGCAGGGGGATCAAGTCGAACAGATGAATTGGTATACCGCGATGGCGTCTACTACGAATTTTCGGTTAAAGAAAGAGCGCAATTTCCACTGAATTCAATTTTTAACCATGAACCCAAGAAAACAAAAACGGGAGAATCTGCCGAAGTTTTCCGTGACTATTTATTTATGCACATGTCCAGAGGATCAGGCTTCATAGAACTGTATATCAAACCAAAAATATTATCAGCAAGTGATTGGGATATACTCGCAGAAGGACTTAAGTGGTCAAAACACATGTTTACTGCATTCCGGTCAGTGGTGATGCATGGAGGAAATCCCAAGGAGCGAGTGGTTTATGGGTATACGGGTTGGGGTGATAAACTTGGTTATGTTTCAGCACATAACCCTAGTAAGGAAGAAAAAACGTATTCCTTTATACTCAATCGTGATTTTGGAATTCCTGCAATTCACCACGATAGTACCTGGCAAAGTGTTCTCATTACAGGAAAATTACCGCAAGAAATAGCGCCAGCTTACAAGTATGGTGATACGGTGACCTGGCACTTAGCCCCAGGAGAAGTTCGGATTATAGAATTGAAGAAATAAAATCATAGAAAGAGGTTGTTAGGCAAAGCCTAATCCAGTCATAGTACCGGTGCTACTCGCAAAAGCATCGACTTGTAACCCAAAGCGTTGCAGCATGGAGACAAATAAATTGGGTAGCGGGTAATTATGGTCTTTATCAAACGCTAAATGTTGACCATGCTTAAAACCACCACCCATAAATAATATTGGCAAATTAGTAGTGACATGCGTATTAGCGTTACCCATGTTACTGCCATACAAAATCATGGTGCGATCAAGCAATGACTGCCCATCTTCTTTTTTACCTTTTAAGTTGCTCATCAAATCACCTAATAATTTCATATGTGCTTTATCTATCGCATCTAATTGATCGAGCTTCGCTTTATTTTTCCCATTATGAGATAAACTGTGATAACCATCTTTAATTTCCGCCCCTTCTATCTCAATTGCTGGGGAAGCAACACTATCGAGCATTATAGTAATGTTACGGGTCGAGTCTGTTTGAATGGCTAAAGCGGACATATCGTACATTAATTTTGTGCGAGCCATATATTGCCGTGATTCATTGGGATCAGTGGGCATTTTTGCATCGACGTGTGGTTTTGGTACGTCCTCCCATGCCTTTGCCTTATCCATACGTTGTTCCAAATCACGCACACTGGTAAAATATTGGTCGAGTCTTTCGCGATCACGCGCGCTGACTTGGCGCCCAAGGCCACGTGCCTGATCACCGATGGCATCCATAATGCTTTGACCGGCAGCTAAACGACGTTTTTGTGCCGCAATTTCTTGCTTCGTCCCATCGATAAATAATTTTTTATAGAGGGCGGCTGCTTTTTGTTCACAAGGGATCATGACACCAGCTGGTGTCCAGGATAAACTGCGTTGCCCACCGATATTGACTCCAAGGGTTAAGCTTGGGAAGCGTGTTAAATGACCAATATATTGTGCAATATATTGATCTAATGAAATCGTGTTTCGAAAACTTGCATTTCCTGGATGAGGAGCTGCCGTTAAAAAACAATTATCCGCCGGATGTCCACCATCGACGTAGGGATGCCAGGTGCCACTAATAGGCGTGAAATCTTGGCGATGTTCTTTTATAACTTCGAGATAAGGCGTTAACTTATAATCACGACCTGCTTGTGCTGGGAAAAAGCGATCATTGAGCAAACCGAGATTATTACAAATTGCGATCATGCGTCTCGGAACGGTTGACGGCTTTGGATCAGCCGCAAATGCCGGCTTCATGATATCCAGTAACGGTAGTGCCATTGCGACGCCAGCCGCGCGTAAAAAAGTACGGCGATGCAGTACGCTGCGCAAAGAGGTCTGCGCTATCTGAGCTATATTTATTTTCGCAGGAGGGGTCATTACTAGTTTCCTTGCAGGTAGGAGATTATTTGTTGCGAAATAATTCACTTTGAACGATCGCATGGATGATATCAGTTATGCCAAAGTGCGATACCGCAGCTTGATCAAGCATTTTTTCTATTTGGGGACGATCAGCAAAGCGAATGCCTGCACCAGTTGCATAAATAGTTAATTGCTGGGCGATGTTACGGGCAATTTGTCGCTCATCATCTAGGAATAAATGTTTCAGCTCGCGAATATCAGCAAATTTTCGCCCATCAGGCAATTCGCCACTCGGATCAACTTTTGCGCCCAGATGAAAAGCGAATGGCTGACCATTTTTTCCATATCCTTGTACCTTTTCACCTTTATCACCAATACCGCGGTATCGATCACGCCAACCGCCGAGCACATCAAAACTTTCTAAAGCAAACCCAGCGGGATCAATTTTAGCATGACAACTTGCGCAATTTGGATCGGTTCGATGTTTCTCCAATTGTTCTCGAATGGTCGTTGCACCGCGTGTATCTGGTTCAATTGCTGGAACACTAGGTGGTGGAGGAGGCGGTGCTTTACCCAATATGCGCTCCATAATCCAAGCACCACGTAAAACTGGGGACGTAGTGGTGCCATTTGCTGTTACCTTCAGCACACTTGCTTGTGTCATCAATCCGCCACGTGGATTATTTTTAGGAACTGGAACACGTCTTATTTCTACGCCAGCAACATTAGGAATATTATAGAGATCTGCTAAGCGCTCGTTAATCATAACAAAATCTGTGTTAATAATAGATTTTGCGGGTAAATTTTCTGCGACTAAAGTATGAAAAAAAGCTTGGGTTTCTAAAATAGACGATTCGACCAATAAATCATCTAAATAATAATCGTTATATAACTCAGCATCAGGAGTGGTGTTGTCAATTTTACGTAAGTCGAGCCAATAATCGAGAAATGATTCAATAAAACGATCACTACGCTGATCAGCTAAGAGTCGCTTACTTTGTTGCCGCAAAATGTCAGGGTTTTGCAATTTCCCCGAAGCAGCAAGGGTGCGTAGTTCTTCATCTGGTCCGCTGTTCCAAATGAAATAGGACAAACGGCTTGCTAATGCATAATTATCAAGAATCCCAGGACGTTCTTCTAAGCAAACAAAACTAGGTGAACATAAAATAGCAGCGTAGCCAGCAATCATGGCATCTGCAAATGTATTACCATCTTCCATTACCTTTTTTACAACAGCCATAAATCGTTGGACATCAGGTTCCATGACAGGTCGGCGATACGCTTTATGCAAAAATTGACGCAACAAATGCTCCGCATCGACTAACGGCTGTTGAGGTTGTACCTGAAATTCTTTTTCATTATTTATTGTAAACGGCAAATCACCAAATAATAACTTATGTCCTTTGCTTGGCCACGAAGTCATATGTGGTCCAGTGACTTCTAACGATTTGAAGGCAACACCAGGCTGTCCTTCTTTGGTGGCTAATGGATTATGCCAAGAACCTGGCGGACGAGAGCGGAATAAACGAGCCGCATCTACGCGAATGGTTTCTCCCTCTAATAAATAGACTTCCAATGTTTTAGTGGTTGGATCAATCCCTACATCGAAAGCGCCAAGTCGACGAATTTGTCGCGGGGGGCGCTCACCATAAACCGTAATAGGTTCTGGGCGACGTCCTTTAGAAACCGCATCTAAATTTGGGCGCCACCATTTTTTCTCGTCACCGGGTCCGACCCAAAGAGAATATCCAGTTATTGAGACCGTATAAAAGCCATCTTGCGGTGCTGTGTAATTTGCAAAACGCAGTTCAATTGGCTCATAACTACTAGCTGCAATACCAATTGCCTCTTGCGCTTGAATAGCGGGATGATCTTTATTCGTCATCGGTGCTTTTTTATTACGAACATCTGGTTGCGCGGTTGTACCAAGCACAGGAAATGTCGCGCGT
>JAHEDF010000256.1 GCA_024641365.1 Planctomycetota bacterium
ATTAAATCCCTGTCCATCGACACTGCTGGTAAAGTGAACATCTAAAATCGGATTCGCTAAGGCGTTTGGATCATCTATCCATTGACTGGTTAAGCGAGCATATGGTGAAAATCCTGTAATTGAAAATTCGATATCATTAACTTTTCCAATAGGAATGTTCAGTGGTTTTCCATTTTTAATGTGTGTTCCATGATCGTGATAGCGGGGTAAACCATGAATAGTTAATGCAGCCACTGCATCTGGACCAACACCACGCATCGGCACCAATGGATCACGTTGTTGTATAGCATCTTCACGCCGAATCCAAATGGCTGGCTTATCTTTATTATAGGCCATTTGTTCTGGAGCGTGCTCTAATGTGATAGTGGTTAATCGTTGGTCCGGTGCCGTTTTTACCCGTGCTCGTTGATACCGCGTAAGAGTTGGTTCTCCAACAATACTACTGCCACTTTGTTGGCCGGATGGACATTTCAGCGTCCATTCAACCATGGTGCCCATTTTACCCTGAAATCCGTCTGCTAATAACGGAAAATCAGGAGTGATATTAGTAATTTCTAATGAACGCTCCCCATCAGCTACTTTTTCGCTGACCGTCGCTTTTACTTTTAATTCAACGGTTAATATCGGATTACCTTGTTCATCTAATGCATGCACTGATGAGTCGCTGGCAACGACGCCAGTAAATTCTGGCAAGTAACTATTGGGGCGGCGACCAGCGAGCGTATATTGCGTCAAGTCAGGGCGATCTTCAATTAATGTCGCTGTAAATGGTTCTGCACCGGGCATCGCCACTTGCACCATGATCGCCCACGCTTGCTGTGACTGTCCATCTTTTGAAAGAATTGTCCAACGTGGCATGATTGATTGTACGGTGGCAGTCCCAGCTCCGATGGGAGCGCTATAGCCTGCACTCGGCAACAACCGACATGAACCATCCTTTGTTTCTACTTTAACATAATGGCGAATTAATAATGCATCGCCTTCTTTTTTGAATGCAAAATAAATAGTACAGGTTATGACCAACAATACTACGCCAAGATGGCTGATGTGTGTCCCTATTTTTTTCAATGTCCAAGGTACACGTACGATGCTGGCTACCGTTAGGCAAAAACAAATCAGTCCCCACAAAATTAATGACTCTGGACCGTTAAACCATTCCATTTCATTAACTTCAAATGACTGACGGATTTTATAAAGCGCAGACCCAACAGCCTGATGCACAAACACCACGACTAACAAACATAAAGAAACCCATGGGCTGGAAATGGCCCGCAGAAAAGAGCGCAAACCGCTGCGCGGTGATGCCGGAGGCGTTGCCACTGGCTCAGCTGAAGAAGGAGGAGTGTCTACCATAACGGGCACACACGTTAGGCATGAAACTCCTTGCGCCAGTGTCATCCGCTTGAGGTACCTCAGCGGCGTGGCGTTGGCTGGTTTTCCACCCGTTGTGTAAGGTATTATCCATGGCACGAGATATTCCGGTGGTACGTGGCATCAGCGGCTTAGCGCTGGGTGAATTATTTATTTTAGGCGATGCCGCTGATGTGCTAATGGGCCGCAGTCGTTCGTGCGGTATAAGTTTTCAACGCTTTCGCCCGTGGCTTGCGCTCTCAGAAGTCGAACAACGACTGCGCGATCATTTTAATAGTGCTGTAAGCCGTAAACATTTACATATCGTCACGCGTGGCAGTTTATTAACATTGGAAAATTTATCTTCGACGGGCACTTCTGTTAACGGCGCATTCTTGGAAAAATCCCACGACTATGATTTGTCGCGTGGTCCGCTCATTGTGGTTTTAGGAATGGCCCCAGAGCAATTTGTAATTGAATTAATGAATGAAGATGAGGCAAATCGCTACCTCGCTACCTTACCTGCTGTCGCTGAACCAACACGACAACCAGGTGTGCCTGATCCTGTTGAAGCGCCAACACCACTGAATAATCGCGTTTTGCCACCGTAAAGAACAGGTGATTATATGGTGTACGGCCTTGTACACCGCCACATAACACCACACTTGCGCGCCATGTTGCAATTTCGCGTACCTGCTTCGACCACTAATCTGGGTCATGGTTTTGATTGTCTCGGCATGGCCTTGGGTGCTACTAATACGGTGTCGGTACAACCGAGCGGTGATTCATTAATTACCGCACCCGAAGCGCCAGATGACGGTTTAGGACGCATGGCCAGCGCAATTCGTGATGCCTGCTCGCAGCTATGGGGCATTCACATTCCCGGATTTTCAGTACGCGTCACCGGAAATGTGCCACTATCACGAGGCATGGGCAGTTCATCGACTGTTATTTTAGGAGTCACAGCAGCATGTCAGCGACTCGTCGATCGCGCCTTAGATAAAGACGACATAATTAATATTAGCGCTGTTATTGAAGGACACCCAGATAATGTAACGGCAAGTTGTCTTGGTGGATTTACCATTGCTGCACAAGTCGGGAAGCGTTTACGTTATCATAAAATAAATGTGCCTGAAACATTAGTCGCCGTAGTCGCGATTCCACCTTATGAAGTTAAAACCACTGACGCTCGCCGTATTTTACCGCCGCATTTTCAAAAAGAAGAAGGCATTCGTGCTATCCAACGTACGGCTTTAATTACCGCTATTTTGTCTAGTGGCGACATTGAAAAATTACACGGTCTATTCGATGATGCTTGGCATGAAAATTATCGAGCAGCTTTAAATCCAGGATTAGTAGAAGCACGACAGGCCGCTGAAAAAGCTGGCGCTATTGGTACGATTTTATCCGGCAGCGGTAGTACGGTGCTCAGCTTTAGTCATCGCGATCATGCTGACGTCGTAAAAAATGCACTGCTTGGCAGTTATAATACAAAAAAAATCAACGCGGATGTTCGCATTTTACCATTTGATAATGAGGGATTAGTTGCGCTCTAATTACTGTTTATAAACAGCTAGTTTATTGTTGCTCCTGCTGCTGTTGCATACGTTTTTGATATTTTTGCCATTCATCTGGTGTATTCATATTGTGTAATTGTGCTATCACACACGATGGTGCTTTAATTTTTTCCATCTTTGTTGCGTCAATTAATTTATGGAGCGCACGTTCGCCATTTTGCAATCGTTGTGAAGCTTCATGAAAACAAGCAGCGGTGTAATAAGCACATAATGGCTCTATGCCTTTATCGCTTATGACAGCGAAACCAGTGTGGTTGGCTGTGCGATTTTGCATGGCCTGTTCAACAAGCCAGTCGAGCGCATTTGCATCAAAGGCAAAAAAATCACACGCAATACAAATTACAGCTTCTTTTTTCTCTAAAATAGTAACAAGGCCACCAAGCGGTCCTTGTCCAGCCAATTTATCGGGAATAAATTGAACATTCATTATCGGCCAGTTTGCGGGACGCTCACGACCGACAATAATAACAGATAATTCGCGTGCTAAACCAAGCTTTGCTAAGCGTTCAAGATTAGGGCCACGACCTGCGTCTAAAAAAGCCTTATCCGTTCCCATGCGCGAGCTGGAACCGCCAGCCATGATGGCAAATACGAACGGATACATCGGTATTATCGTGGCAACAAACGCACCGTTGCGGTACGTGATTCACCACTTTTGTTTTTTAATTCCAACACCAGTTTGTCACCAATTTCCAAGCGAACGACTGCCTTTAGCCAATCTATTTTCTTTTTTAATTCACGGCCATTTGCAATGACCACGGTTTCGCCAGCCACTACTCCGGCCTTTGCAGCTGGACTCCCTCTATCAACATGATCAATAATTATTTTTCCGCCACGTTCATCAATTTCTATGCCGTGATATGGTCGCCCAGGAATTGATTCGCGTCCTGTTGGTACCTGAATGGTTTGCTCCATACCATTACGACGAATAACCACCGGCATGGTGACATCAGGTTGATAAGGTAATGATGCAAAAATACCGATCGCGGTTTCAACCGACACAGCAGGTCGGTTAGCAATACGTACAATAATATCACCCGCGGATAATGGTGAGTCGCCAGGGTTTTCAACTTCGATGACGTCTTTTCCTACTTTTAATTTTAATCCTTTTGGCGCTGCGGTATGATGGACATAGCCGCCTTCCGCTTTTTCTAAGACTGGTAAAAATGCTGATAATTGTGTGCTGGCTATAGCAAGGCCGATCCCACTATTAACGCGAAATCCAGATACCGTGCGTATCTGTCCATTTATTCCTAATAATTTCCCCTGACGATCAAATAATGGGCCACCAGAATTTCCTGGGTTTACGGGTGCATCGCCTTGAATGACATCCGTATAATCACCGCGTACGACGCGTGCCGCACTTAATACACCGGCGGTATAAGTGGGTGTGTCGTCTAAATTTCCTAAGCCAAATGGATTTCCAATCGCAATGACATCAATGCCAACGCGCATTGCCGATGCATCAGCAAATTCAGCAAATGGTAAATTCGCTGCGTCAGCTAATCGGAGCAACGCAATATCACCAACTGGATCTGTCCCTAATAACGTGCTGCTATAACTTTTACCGTTCGCAAAGCGCACCGTTAGATCATCGAGATCATCAATGACGTGATTATTGGTTAATACTAAGCCATCAGGCGACACCACCACACCACTACCGCTACCGACAAAAACATAGGTTGCTAACAAACGTTGTGCTAAACTGCGATCAATATTTCGTTCAATTGTTACATCATCTGCCGACCACCCTGCGACTGTGGGCACCGCTAATGCTAATGCCACCGTCACGACCATAAGTGCACGATAATTACGGCTCATCTTTAAATGGCCTTATTTCTACGGGCACCGTCACTTTATCGCCGTCACGTTCCACCACGACTTCAACTACATCACCAATGCGATGACGCACGAGCGCACGGGTGATGGCCAAACTGCTGGTCGCATCAATACCATCGACACTTATTAAAATATCGTTCTCTTGAATGCCGGCTGCTTCTGCGCCAGTACCCATGGTAACTGCAGAAATGATAGGATGTTGGCCGCGCTCAAATCTCATTTGTACACCTAGTCCAACAATCGGAGCACGCCGCGTCGTTTTGCCTTCAAGAAGACGCGGCAACGCACGCAAAATGGAAGCGCTGTCGACAAATAATGCGACACCAGAATTAATTGCCCACGGTAAATCATCACCATCCGGTCCCAATAATACCATCATGCCAACTACTGCCCCAGCAATATCAACAACAACACCACCTAAATTACCATAATTCGCCATCGCATCCGTCTGCGCAAAAATTGCATCCGTTTGCTGTTTGCGGCGCGTGGTCGTCGACACCACACCAGTTGTACTGGTAAAGCCATTGTCACCGCGATGACGACCTACGAGCGCTATTGGTTGGCCAACACTTAATTGTGGTGATTCCGATAAGGAAATATTTTGCGTCGGTAAGGCGGATTCAGCTTTTAAAACGGCTAAGTCGAGTGGTAAATTCCTGGCCAATACTTTGCATTTGATAGAACCAGTTGGCAATAGTACTTCGCCACGATTTGTTTCGCCATGCAAATTACTATTAGCCGTTAGTAATATGCCCTTTTCCGCATCAATAACGGCAGCAGTTATTGCTTGATCGGTAAAAAACATTTGCTGCTGATGATAATATGCATTCCACCAGCGCTCCACGCGCGCACGTTCATGTTTGGGAACTTCTTCCGGCAATCGCGGTGGACGTGGAATTGATTGTGGATTACCAGGACCGCTGGTGCGCTCCATATACACTAACACTAAGCCGTCTGCAATTTTACCCGCACTGCGAACCAGCGCTTGCGTCTGCACATCAGCAACAGCAGGTGCCTGTTTTTCCTTCGGTAATTCTAATGCTAAATCTTGTAAAATAAGATGCAGCGGGATTGCTGTTCCTAATTTACGTGGCCGTGATGTGCCTAAACTACCTAAGCCAATTAAACGTCCCGCATCATCAACTATGGCACCACCTTGATTGCCATCATTCATGGCGGCGTCAATTTCAAATACCTCACCACGATAGGTGGATAATTCACGCCCACCGCGACCACGAACAGGTGGGCTGTCTGTGGGAATGGTATAACGACCACTAATAATACCACGGCTGAGGGCCGGTGCAC
>JAHEDF010000257.1 GCA_024641365.1 Planctomycetota bacterium
TATTGGTATCGTGTCGCTCTCGATCTCCCATTGATCAAACTTTTCTAGTACAGACCGCACACTAGAAATGACCGTTTCCCCTAGTCGTTGATTGTCTTGTGCGCTAATCAGTACGGAATCGTCAGGGAAAAATGACGGTAGGCTTTTGCTCCACAAGTTATTACCCAGCTTACCGAAGCACTTCGGACTACTGGCTATTAACCATGTATGCAGATGTTTGGTAATGTATAATTTTTCCTCGTTAGATAAAGAAATTACACGTAATTTTATTTCTCCATTAACGACGTTATTATCCGGATTAACTTCAGGGAAATAGTCCATTATCAGTTGATCAAGCAATAGATTTGCTGGCATTCCAAAAACAAAATCAATGAAATCATCACTTGGAACAGCCGCCAACCATGCTGAGCCGCGCAGTTGACGCAGTGATGGAATAACCAAGGAAATAATAGGCGCCAAATCTGCACGCTGTTTTGCTACTTGTTCAGTTAACGTGGCTAACGTTGTCCCATTAATGCCAACAACCGACAAAGCCACCACGTCATCAGGAAGCGCTTCTTGAACCTGCTGCCAATCAATTGGGATAAATGGATGCAGGACATTCGTTATACGAAAACTTTCAACACTATGTCCATCTTGGACATTGAAGGATCCCTGGCCATTCGTGATACCACATAACTGCATATATTCAGCGATCCCAGGTAATCCGATCGCATTTGCCCATGCTGGCAAGTTTACTTGTAGATTAATTAAATCTGATTTTGTCGCTAACGCCTCAATGTCTTTAATTGGACGAGGTTTGCCATCCAAACATGGCGTTATGCGAATGATGTGATCGTGGCTTTCTACTAACCATCCACTGTCTGTTTCCGGAAATTCTTTATTCCATGTTGGTTTTTGTCCTACAATGAAGCCGTTTGGGGAGTTTTGCACCGCCACTAATTTACCGGGTGCCTGTGGATATGGTGTGTTTGACGGTTTAAGCTGATTTTCCTGTTCCCACTGATCGACATTTTTAAAATAAACATCCCATTGTTTTTTACAGTTTTCTGCCACTGCATGTACATTTTTTACATATGGCGCGGTCTCTTGTGCCATGGTAATAACAATTTGTGATTTATTCCCTGTTTCTATGGTTAAACTCGTTGCTTCATTAAGTACGCTTAACCACTTAATACCTGTTTCATTACCATAATTAGAAATAGCAGAGCGACTTTGATCAGCAAACCATTGCGCTTCTGGTGTTTTTAAAAGGTCCCCAAACCAGGTTGTCTGTATGGCCTCTCGCAGAGCGGGCATATTGGGAATTGAAAAATTGGTAATTGGTCGCTCATCTGATTCTAGCGCTAAAGAAACGGTACTGAAACATAATAGGAGAAGAACGGGCCATCTGATCATAACCGAACTCATAGCTGTATTTTTAGCGTCGCAAACAGCCTTATTAATCGGAGTGTACGTCTTTATCCGATTAGCTTCCGCTGTGTATGCGTTTTTTCCTACTGCTAGCTGTGCGCTCACTAAGTTAGCTCCCATACATTATGGTCCCCACTAACAGACGGTACGCCCGTATGATAATCAGACATCGCGACTAGACTCCATCCTACTAGCGAATCACATTGTGACATCGATACGGAGGTCCACACATGCGCCATACGTTACTCTTACTTCCCCTGATCCTATTGCTCGTCAGTTGTAATGAGCGTGAAGCGAATCCGGGAACCGCAAATAAATCGTCTGAAGAAAAAGCGAAAATTGTCGCTCGACCTTTTGCCTGGCCGATGGACCAAGACAATTTACCAACTCGTGGCGGCACTTCGCAAGGTGCACCAGTAAGTTTGTCACCAAGCCCTTCCAAAACGTGGACCGAGTTAGTCGCAATGCCAGCTGGCATAGAGCGGGATCGTGCTGCCATTAAAGCTATAATAGGTAATTATCGAACGGCTTTTGACTTTCAGGAAATTGTCGGTTATCGCCCCAGCTACAAATTATCAGCACCCTATTTTAGCTGGGCTACTGAACGCGTATTTTTAATTGAAGAAACACCTACAAAAATTGTTTTACAACATCAATTGGTTATGCGCTTTGCTGGACATCCAGGAGCCATGGTGGTTAAACATTGGCGACAAGATTGGACCTATGAAGATCCAGTTTTATTACGTTATTTAGGTCACGCGACCTGGAAGCGTGAAACAATAAATAAAGAAGACGTAACTGGTTGCTGGACGCAAACCGTGTACGGCGTTGGCGATGAACCTCGTTACAGTTCGTATGGTCGTTGGCGGCATGATAATTTAGTCAGTTCTTGGACTGGCAGCGAACATTGGCGTCCGCGACCTCGTCGTGAAAAATCTGTGCGTGATGATTATGAGTTATTAGAAGGGTATCATCGCATTTCTATTCTCCCAGATGGCTGGACACTTTTTCAAGATAATCGCAAAGTCGTTATGGACGAAAAATTTGTAATCCCGCATGATGGTCGTGTTGCCAACGAACTTGGTTTTGAACGCTATCAACGCTTAGATGATTTCGATTGGAGCGATGGCGAAAAACAATGGGAAGCAGAAAAACAGGAATGGGCAGCAATACGTAAAGCCTGGGATGAAGTGCTATCTGAACCGCAGGTTACGCTCTATGGTGAGGAGAATGTTGGCAAAACATTACTCGAAACCGTCATGTCCGAGCCACCAGGATCAGGGGCAAAAGAAGTAAAAAACGCGGTCGTCAAGCCCAAGAAATAAAGGGCGTCGACGAAAGAAACATTGTTACCTTCTGCGTATTGCAGAACATAATCTGATGGCACGATCACCTAACCATCCATCATTTGGAATACCATGATACGCAAAAACCCCTCTGGTGATTTACCCATAGTTCCCGAATCAGCCTTTGTTGATCCTACTGCTATTATTTGCGGCAAGGTAATTATCGGTGAAAATGTTTTTATTGGTCCTTATGCGGTTATTCGTGCTGATGAAACGAATGAAAAAGGCACCATGGAGCCAATTGTCATTGGTAACGATTCCAATATTCAGGATGGCGTGGTCATTCACTCAAAATCTGGAGCAAAAGTCGTTATTGGCGAACGTTGCTCTATTGCTCATCGTTCCATCGTTCACGGGCCTGTAGAGATAGAGCCACGAGTCTTTATTGGCTTTAACAGTGTTATTTTTAATTCCACCATTGGCTCTGGTTCTGTCATTCGTCATAATTGCGTGGTTGAAAATTGCCACGTTCCAAAAAACTTCCATATTCCATCAACAAGTAATGTTCACAATGATGAAGAACTTGCTAAAATTCCACTCGTCAGCCCCGATGTCTCTAGTTTTTCAGAGAGTGTCGCCATAACTAATTTAGAATTAGTGCGTGGATATAAAAGAATTCAAAACGAATTTTAACTTATTTCAATTACTCTATCTTCAATAATTCTGCCCCCGTCCACGGTGCGGTGCGCTGTGATTCCGTTTCACGTATTTTCTTAATATCTTCCGCCTGGACAGGAGTTCCCGTATTTCCCCATTCGTTACGGACATAGGTTAATACTTCGGCAATTGCCACATCATCCAAAACATCTTTTTGCGGCGGCATAATAACAGGAGCGGTAAAATTTTCACCATTAACGGTGATAGGGCCTTGTAATCCATGGAGAACAATGCGAGCAGGACGCGATATAGGGCCCTGTACCCATTCTGATTTAACCAACGATGGCGCCAATCCCGGCAATCCCTGTCCATTTGGCTGATGACAGGCAATACAGAGGGCCATGTAGCGATCACGACCTGATGAAAAGCGCTTCAATTCTTCTGGCGATAATTGCGGTCCCGCAGCTACGACGACTTTTTTGTCAGTAGCACCTGACCATCGCGCTATGAGAGAACCCAGATGTTGTTGCACTTTTGCATGAACGTGTGGAATTAACTTTGATACGTGATCACGATGTTCTTTCGTAATTCCAGCTGGCAGCTCACTATTTAAAGTGTGCTCTGCCATACCACTCACAACCGCAGCCATTATGCCTTGATCACCTGTTGCTAACCATGACAACAAATCGACTTGTTCCTGCACGGTGCTGTAAGCAACTATATTCATGCCTATAATGCGCTCCATTGCACCTAATTTGTTGTCAGCTGATTCTTCAGCTAAGTTAACATCATCAAAATAGGCACTGCCGGTCGATGAACCCCAGCCGCCAAATAAACAATTTATAATAAGTTCTGTTTCGTTTGCGGTTGTGTAGGTAAGCGTCAATTGTTTCCATTTTTGATTGCTACCTTTTACGGCTTGCGACTTTGCATTCTTGCCATGAATATTAAATAAAGCACCCATTGCTCCTTTTACGTCATTTGTTTTTACCCAGCCGCTTAGACGATAGGTCGTCTGTGGTTTAACGGTAACCACGGTTGTCCAACTCGCATCTGCACCGTTGCCGGTCGCTTCAATTTTTAAGCATTTCCCACTGCGACCCCCTTGTATCTGCGAAAATGTAGCAACACCTGCATAAGTCACGGTTTTCCAATCAGTCGGATTATTTTGCTGCGTTAATTCAAAGTCGTTATTGGGTAATAATTGTGGACGCACTGTGTGCTGTGCCACATCATCCACCGGTATTGTGATCTGCGCCGTTCGCGCCGCCTTTAAATATCCACGTCCATGTCGAGCAATCGCCAATTGTAGCGCTTGTGCTGTGTTAACATCTTTTTGCACAGCGGGTTCTTGAAATTGTTTAAAAAGCAAACGCCCTTTGGCATCCGATGGCTCCAGTTCAGAAACTGATAAATAAGCCGCTAAACGAACATTTAAATCTTGGTCGTGTAAAATACCGGATGCTGCAATGTGCTCAGCTATTGTTGGCGTCTGTACTAAAACTTGAATAGCATTTCGCCGCACCCCAAGAGCTGGGTGTCGTAAACACTTAAGCGCCTTTTGGGTTGCTGATGAAGCGGGGTCGAGAAAAGCCCCGAGGCCATGCAACGTCCATAAGGCATGAATAACGCCGCCATTTATTCCCACCTCATCAACACGCTGGTCGTCTAACAAAGTCATTAATGCTGGAACCACATCTGTTTTATTTCGTTCAACTAAAAGACGCTGTGCCGTCAGGCGCCAGAATAAATTATCATCAGACAAAGCATTGATCAGGTCATTTATGTTATTCGCATCAAGTGATTGACGTCCCGCTGCTGCTCCTTTCCAGGTTACTTTATAAATGCGGCCATGCTTTTCATCACGCAAAGGATTTTCATGTGCGCCCCCTTTTCCGGTATTCGCGTCGAAACCACCGTGCTCTTTACGCGGCGTCGGGTTGTGCTGAATTATGAAATTATACCAATCAGCAATCCATACTGCACCATCGGGACCGACTTCCGCATGAACAGGTGCCACCCATTGATCTTCGCTGGCAAATAAATTCCCGCCGTCGCCATCTTCCGTCCATCCAGATCCATCGCGTCGTAAAAAGCCTTGGTGTAAAACATGCGTGGTCGGTTCGCATACTAAGGCTGCACGATTCCAGTACGCTTTTGGAAACGACCGCGCCGTATAGAGATTATGCCCCGCTGCAGCAGTAAATCCCTTAAATACATCGACCTGTCGTATCTGTTCAGTTAACACATCAGCATGATAATGGGCGTCCATTTTTGTCGCTTTTATTAATTGCTCGACATTTTCTATGCCGTACACGTTCTTAAAATGAATTGCTGGTATTGGGCAATAACAATGATGGGTATTATTCGCGGTCGATCCGAACAGCTCACCCGTTTCACTAATCCCTAAACCCCAGGTATTGTTACTAAACTGGCTAAGAAATTCGACTTTGTTACCGCGCTTATCAAAGCGATATAAACCCGAACGAAATGAGACGCCCTCATTTGGTCCTGTGCCTTTAAAACCAGAATAGCCAACTGCTCCATAAATTTTATTATCAAAACCATAACGTAGATTTGACGGTCCGGCATGCGTATCGCCCTTACTCCACCCCTCCATTAATACCTGTCGCTCATCTGCCACATCATCGCCATTGGTATCTTTTAAAAACAGCATTTGCGGCGCTTGTGCTATAATTAGCC
>JAHEDF010000258.1:0-4752 GCA_024641365.1 Planctomycetota bacterium
GCCAGTAATGCGTCGCACAACGGGCATTTGCCGTGGTAGTTGCTTGGTTACAGTTGCGTAATCTTGAAAATAGCCAACAGATATGGTTGCAGGCTCCCAGGCATAAAGCCGCAATGTTGTTACGGGGGCAACTGCTAATATGGCTTCATCGGCAGCCATGTGCGTTGGGCCGTCAGCGGTGAGTAGGGGGAGCATGCGCAGCATGAGGCTGCGTTTGTGAGTGCTGCCAACACCTACGCAAGTGCATATCAGAATAGGATTCTGGAGGTGAGTGTCTGTTCGTAAAAGTAAGTAGGGCTAGTTGTCTTCCGCGTTGGTATAGTTAGGACTACGGCACTCTATGGATGCATCAAGACTTTGGATTTCACCGGGTCTTCAACCGTCCCCTACCGGAGAAAGGTAGCACATGTCCAAGGATGTGGTCATCGCAGGCGTTATCGTCGCCGCTTGTTTAGGATTAGTTACGGTCGCGTTTGTTGTGCCTCGTCACAAAACCAGTACGACTGATATTGCGTCAACTGATACGGGAACATCAGAATTTTCACCAACTACGCCAAATACCAACACGAATCCGGATCCATTTGCGCCGGATCCATTTGCGCCAAACAATAATAATGTAGCGACAAATAATAATACCAATCCATTTGCGCCAATTAATCCAGCTCCCAATAATAATTTTCCACCAACAAATAATAATTATCCGCCCGGAAATAATAATACTTTCCCACCAATTGATCCGCCGGCGAATAATTTTCCTCCGACCAATTTACCACCTATTACACAGCCAGTTGAACCGGTATTACCCGTAACAAATACCAATGAAGAAAAGACCCATGTGGTGGCGTCTGGCGAAACGCTCGGGGAAATAAGTCAAAAATATTATAACACGGCTCGTAATTGGAAAAAAATTGCAGAAGCTAATAAAGTTGATCCGAATGAAATTCAAGTTGGCCAGAAATTGAAAATTCCAGTCATTGAATCAGCAGCACCAGTCTCTACCGGTACGCCTATTCCTTTGGCAAGCGGTGAGCGCAGCTACACTATTCAAAAAGGTGATTCTTATTACCGTATCGCTCAGAAAGAATTAGGTAATGCTGCTCGTTGGAAAGAAGTTGAAAAATTAAATAATATTCCGGCAGAAGATTTACGAGTTGGAAAAGTTATTAAATTACCAGCTAAGGAAGCATCCGTTCCTGGATTACCTACGACCACCACTAACAACACAGGCAGCGATGGGAAAACCCATGTGGTGGCTACTGGTGAAACGCTGAGTGATATTTCGAAAAAGTATTACGGCACCACGACAAAATGGCGCGAAATTGTGAAAGCCAATCCTGGCATTGACCCAGAAGGTTTGCGCGTTGGTCAAAAAGTTAAATTGCCGGACATTGCCTCTTCAGCCCCAAGTGCAGCCAATACCAACACGACGACCGAACAAGGAAATTACACCGTCAAGGCAGGTGACACTTTGGGAAGTATCGCAGAGCGCGAGCTTGGTAAGAGCGACGATTGGAAGAAAATTGTTGAGGCTAACCCTGGTTTAGATCCACGTAAATTACGCATTGGTCAAAAGATAATGATTCCTGGTAAGAGTGGAGGAACGACACCACCACCTGCTGAGTCAGGCTTTGGTGATCCAAATACTAACAGCGGTTTTGGTCAACCAGGCACAGATAATAATAGTGGGTTTGGTAATGGCTCAAATAATGCCGGTAATTCATTCGCGCCAACGACATTTCCAAGTAATGATACCCCATCTAATGATTTTGGTAGCGGATCTGGTGATTCGAATTATCCATCAGCGCCCAGCGGCAATCCACCAAGTGGAAGTCCTTATCCGGAACCAAGCTCTTTGCCGGATAGTTTTGGTGGCTCAAGTGGATTTAATAATTCACCCTAATCCACCCTTACACCACAGTCATTTTATTGAACGATAATAGAAAGCGGACGTGCTAAGCACGTCCGCTTTTTGTCGTTTAATATCAATGCTAACTGCTGATGAATGAGTGGCCTGATTATGAATAAAAATTAAAATGCGTCGTGACCTACGCGTAGTTATTGGCGTTCGTTGCATGAGGATTTCCTTTCCTGCATGAACGATTATGGAGGTGTTATGTTCTCGGTGCGTAACGGTTTGGTAACATGGTGTGCAGTTATTGTTTAAGAAATCTACGAATAACTGGCAAAAAGCGCTATTGAGTTGTAACGGCACCTACAAAATGACCGCAATCCATATTAGTAATCTTGAGCTCATTCGTCCCGTATATTGAGAGCAGGCGTTCCACTGGCAGGATCAGAATCTAGCCAATAGATATACATTTCATTTTTCCGTATGTCGGTGTCAAATTTCCAATAGTTAGGACGCATATATCGATCGATGTTATGAATTGGTGTAAATAAGGCGTCTATGTATGGAACATCAATGTCATAAATAACACTGCCATTCCAAGGTCCTTTTCCCATAAAAGACATTAAAATTTTTCTATTTACGGTTAGGTAATAGAGAGTAATATAAAGCGTTAGAATTATAATGACTGGCGCACAATAAATAAGAAAGTTATTTAATTTCATAATGTATTTGTGCGCAACAATTTACCTAGGCGAAAATATTTATTCTCTTAGCTATCTGTCGTTAATGAACATTTTTTTCCACCAACAAAAACACCCAGCAGAAATCTGCTGGGTGTGGTGGTTTAAAATACTATTTATTTGCCTTCCGGATTCGTTGGCGCAGTTGGCGCCGGCGTGGCTGGCGTCGTTTCTGGCGTTGTAGTCGGCGAAGCGGGCGTAGCTGGTGCTGGAGCTGGTGCCGTTTCTGTTGCCCCAGGTGTTGGTGCAATTGGCGTTTCAGGTTGCGGATTACTATTTACGGCTGGTGCTGGTGTAGCCTGTTTTCGTTTTAAGGCCCAATAGGTATTTTTTGCTAATTCAATGAGCATAGATGCGTTTTTATCGACGCGATTAATTGGACCTTCTAAAATAGCGATAGCGCCTTCAAGATTGCCTTGTAATTCCATAGCTTTTGCAGCTCCAATTGCAGCAGCCATTTGACGATCTGGATTATTTTGTCCGGCGGCACGCTCGACACTTCGATATAAATTTTCAGCGGCAGCGTGTTCGCCCTTTTGTAAGAAAACTGCTGCTTCGCTGAGGCCAACGGCTAATTCTAAATCCGCATTTTCACTTTTACTGGCAAATGTTTTCGCTTGCTCCACAGCAGCAGATGCTTCGGTTAATTGACTGCGATTGAGGGCAATTTGTGTTAATTCAACATATGCACGGGCACGATAATACGGCGTAATTGCTTCATTAGTCGCAACCGCGGTTAATTCTTTTTGCGCGGCATCCAACCCGGCATTTTTTTCAACAGGATTCCGTGCTTGCTCTGCTTCCTGCTTATTGGTGAACGCAGTCAAAAATTCATGTGCGCTAGCCGCCGTCGGATTGTTTTTCATCGCTTGGTGGCTGACCACAGCGACAGCAACGATCACAGCCATAGCTAATATGACTAAGCCAAGACGTCGGATGATGCGTTGAGCAACTGTTTCTAAGCGATCGTAAATGGGATCGGAATAACTCGTTGTCGGATTTGGGATCTCGGGGGACTCAGCCATGATATCCAATCGGGTAGACGTGACAGCGTGGCGGTAGCTAACGACTACGAGCCAACGGCCTGCACGGGTCGCAGGCGCAGGCGGATAGTAGTGCGCCCGCTGCTGCGTCCAGTCTCAAGCAGGAGTCGCTCCTGATTTTTGCGCCATTCCTGGTTTAACCCGCTATTTGTGACCTTTTCCCAGCCCCTTTGCTCAAGGTCTCGCTCCATTTGTAGGAGCAAATCAGCCGGAGATTGTGGCTGAGCATTGGGTCTTTGCTCGAGAAGTATCTCAAAACGACGTACAGCGCCATCTGCCAATGAGACCGCTAATTGGTCTTCTTCGGGGCTAAACATGTAGCCTTTGGGCAGTGAAATATCGGTAAATTGTTCAGGAACGAACACTGAAGGCGTTGCCTTCGGTTGGACCGTTCGTGGTTCATCGCCAAAACAGCCAACGAGAAAAACAGCGGCTGTTAATGGCCACTGTTGAAACCAGGAATTAGTAGACGATTTGGGCATTACGCTGGTTTGTAAGTGAAAACACGTCCGGCAATAGTGATGACATCACCTGGTTTTAGCATGGCATCAGTCACTTTTCGGCCATTGACGTACACGCCACGCCAGCCTCCAAAACTAATCAAATGATGACCACCAGCAGCCTTAACTATTTTTGCCTGCACTGCTTTTACTAAGAATCCTTTAGCAGGAATGTCAGCACCTGGTGATGAACCCATTAAAGTTTCATCTTTTAGCAGCGGCACTTTCATTTCGCGACCGCCCTGATCCAGGGCAACAGCCATGCGTTTTGCACCTTCACCACTCGCCATGGCTTTAGCCAAGGCTGACTGGTCCACAAACATGGTCATTTCGCCGCCCATACCGGCAACGGTCTTTTTCTTATCTGACGGATCGGCAACCCCGTGTTCCGCATAAATTAAACTATGCTTACCCATAATGACACGTTCGCCATTTTTGAGTGTGTGTCGCGTGATGCGCTGACCACCAACATACGTGCCGTTATTTGAGCCTTTGTCGACAACCGCCCATCCTTCGCCTTCGCGAACAATGGAGCAGTGATGTCGCGAAACACCCAGATTATCCACGACAATCTCGCAGTCTGTTGCGCGCCCTACTTTCATTTCATCTTGATCGAGGGT
>JAHEDF010000258.1:4762-6045 GCA_024641365.1 Planctomycetota bacterium
GCGGATCAGTTCCGAACATGACTGTTATTTTTGCCATGCGACACTCCTACGAAGGCAAAACCATAGATTGCCATAACTCATGGTCAATGTTGGCTCTGAAGGTTCGTTAGTTGGCGTGATGCAGGCAGTGTACCAGCTAAAAGCTGTTTGTGCTCTGACCAGTTGGTCTCGGCGCAGAATTTGGAGCTGCAGAATCTTAATCAGCTTATTCGACCAGCAATTGGAAAAAATGCTCAAAAAGCCGCATTAATACTGAGTTATTGCTATGGGTAAGTCAGACTGAGTGTGCATTTACAGCGCGACCTTGTACGCAGGAATATGCCCCGTCCCAGCCTTCGACTTGCAAGACGAATTGTTGTTGGCAGAGTCCGCGCCTCGTTGCGATGAGCTCCCATCGTCTAGAGGCCTAGGACACCAGATTTTCATTCTGGCGACACGAGTTCGAATCTCGTTGGGAGTACTTTTTAAGTCGCTAAATAAATGTAAAAGTGTTAAAACGAAAAACACTAAAACGTAACAAGCACTTATACAGCAAAAGAAACTCAGAAGAAAAATAATCGTCAAAAAACGACGGCGCTTTTCTTTTGCTGGCAACCTTATTGGTTATTAAATTATTTTAGTTAATAAATTAAATGACCTAATCCTAATTTAATAAGAAAAAATTATATAAAAATCAGCATTTAACACTTAGTTAGCACTTAGTTTATAACTAGCGTAATAATTCACTATTTGTTACAAATAAAGTATTACGTATTATGATCTTTTTGTGGAGAATAAACCCAATTTAATGAGGGATTATAAACCACATCGTGCAAACATAAGCCACAAGCAGGTGCTTGTTGAGCACTAATGGCATTGGTATTTCCAACTAAGGCCTCATCTAATTCGGCTTGCGAACAAGTGCCATGTGCAACGGCCACCATCGCACCAACTAAACTACGCACGAGTCGGTAGGTAAATCCTGCGCCGGTTATTTCGCAGTAGAGATTAGCGCCCTGTTCATGCCACATGACCGCATGAATAGTACGAACTAAATCGCCATCAATTAAGCGCGAATCACCACGTTTAGCAAAACCGCGCCAATCCCGCCTACCGGCGATTCGTTCAGCAGATTTTTGTAATTTGTCATATGCGAGTCGATACGGTGGTCGCCACGCAAACCGTGCCATAAATGGATCCGGTAAATCACCATTGGCGATCGTGTAGCGATAGGTTTTTTGTACCGCGTCATGACAAGCGTGCCACGACGACGCGACTTCAGCCACGCCATTACACGCAACATC
>JAHEDF010000008.1 GCA_024641365.1 Planctomycetota bacterium
CTGATAATGCGCAGCTATCTTCGATCTTCCTCCGGTTCTCCGGTCCTCCATGTGAGTAAAGTCATTAGCTCCATACCATTGTGCCCAGATCTGGACGCTTAGGGGATTCGCCCTTGGCAAATGCCAGCGGTTCCTACCCTCGCGCCCTCCCAACCGCACCCCTTCCCGCGAATAAGGACCGTTTCCATGTATATCGAAGACGTCAGAGCCCGCCAAATCATCGACAGTCGTGGTAATCCTACCATCGAAGTCGACGTTGCCTTAGATGATGGCACCTTGGGCCGCGCCGCTGTCCCCTCCGGTGCATCGACTGGTGCCTATGAAGCCTGTGAATTGCGCGACGGCGACAAGAAAGCGTACTTGGGTAAAGGCGTGCTCAAAGCCGTTGCCAATGTTAATGATTTGATCGGTCCTGAATTAGTTGGCATGGAAGCATTTCAACAACGCTTGCTTGATAACTTGATGATCGAAATGGATGGCACGGAAAATAAATCAAAATTAGGTGCCAATGCGATTCTCGGCGTGTCCTTAGCATTAGCTAAAGCTGCTGCACAATCACATGGTTTACCATTATATCGCTACATCGGCGGCACGAATGCCTGTCAATTACCTGTCCCTATGGCCAATATTATTAACGGTGGCAAACACGCTGATAATAAAGTCGATTTCCAAGAATTTATGGTCATGCCAGTTGGCGCAAAAACGTGGAGCGATGGTATTCGCCAAGTGTGTGAAGTTTTCCACTCACTGAAAAGCGTGCTCAAAAAAGCTGGTCACAATACTGCTGTCGGTGACGAAGGCGGTTTCGCGCCAAATATTGATAACGAAGAAGCACTCAAATATATCATGGATGCAATTGACAAAGCTGGTTACAAAGCCGGTCGCGATGCTGATTTCGCCATTGCTATGGACTGCGCATCATCCGAATTATTTGATGAAGGCGGCAAAAAAGGTTACAAATTCTGGAAATCAAACCCAGATAAATTATTCTCAGCTGACGACATGGTCGAATTATTTGCAGGCTGGGCTAATAAATATCCAATTATTTCTATCGAAGATCCACTCGATCAAGATGATTGGGATGGTTACATCAAGATGACCTCAAAAATGGGCAAAACCGTGCAAATTGTAGGCGACGATTTCTTCGTCACCAATCCAAAACGTTTAAAGGAAGGCATCACCAAAAATGCCTGTAATTCCATTCTCATCAAAGTGAACCAAATTGGGACACTCAGTGAAACATTGGATGCCGTCTATATGGCACAACGTGCTGGCTACACCGCGGTGTTGTCACACCGCTCTGGCGAAACTGAAGACGCCACTATCGCTGATATTGCCGTCGCTACGAATTGCGGACAAATCAAAACCGGCTCCGCCAGTCGCACCGACCGTATTGCTAAGTACAATCAACTGATTCGCATTGAAGAAGAATTGGGCCAGCAAGCGCAATACTTAGGCCTGCAGTCGTTTTATAATTTGTACCGTTAATCCACGACCAGCATTAAAATAGTTCATACTAACACGTCTTACCTCTACCTGGTAAGACGTGTTTTTTGTTAATCGTTATTATGCGACTATGAGACGTGTGATTACAATTCCGCTTCAAAAGCCATTATGAGAAGTCATTCACAGGAGGCGCGCAGACGCGGAGGCTTAAGGAGACGGCATAGAAAAATCGTTACTGTATGCATCTATTTAGCAATTCTTCTCTTCCAATCTCCGCGTTTGCGCGTCTCCTGTGAATTCTTTGAGCAATTTAATACAGAGAAATTGACACGGAATTGCTATGAGATGATGACGTGTGCGTGTATGTCATAGATAAAACGGCTGTGCAAGGTTGTTAGACATTAAACGGATTGGATAACGTCTCACCTTATTCCACGCCATGCGACCAATCCGCCGACATATTTATGATCGCCCCATTGGCGTGATTGCGATTTTAGTCGCCATCTTGGTCTTAGGTGCGCTGGCTATTCCAGAGATGCGCATTCGCTTAATTACCAGCGGTGATTTTGGTTCACGTATTTATACATCATTTCGCGTCAACGGACTTGGTCTCTTAGAAACACTGGATCGCGTAACCAGACCTGCTGAAGAAATTGCACGCAGTCAACCAAGCACTGGAAGAGTAGAAACCGAAACCTCAAGTGGCTATGTTAGCATGCGGGTAGAACCCGCAGCAGGTTATTCGAATAAAGAATTAGCGACACAGATAACCCAAGCTCTTGAATCGAATAAGCATCGTTTTCCAGACGACATGAGCCCGCCCCGCATTTATAGTTGGTCAGAGAGTTCTATGCCTTTAATGATTGTCGCCATTAATCGCGGTAATTTATCTGAAGATGAATTCGATCAATTAATTTTACAAAAATTATTGCCCACCATTCAAGCCGTCCCGGGTATCGCAAAAGCTGATACTTATATGCGCAGCGATCCATCCGTGCGTATTGCATTTAATACCATGCGTCTGGGATCAATTGGCATGGATCCTGATAAAGCCGTGCAAGCATTAAGCTCAGCGAGTGGTCGTTCGGCTTCAACGAATGCGCCGCTTTCTATACATGATGAGAAATCAGACCGTTATGTTCGTATTGTCCCGCCGCTCTTAACACCAGCGACATTGCCAGCGGCACGTATTAATCATAATACTAGTTTAAGTGATATTGCGGCAATCGAACCCCATGACCCGTCGCGTCATGAATTCCGTTTATTAATTGATGGGAAGCCTGGCGAAGGTCTAATTATTTATCCCTCTGCCGATGCCAATGTTTACAAACTTTCTAAATCTATCGCAACACTTGTCGAAAAAGAATGTGAACGTCATCAATTACAACATCGCATTATTCAAGATTCTCATACTGCTTTTGATGAAATTGCTAATGAAATCTTAGTGAGCGCAGCGTGGTGCGCAGCGTTTTCATTGTTATTTTTAATATTATTTCTTGGCCGCTGGCGCATGGCGCTATTGGTATCAACGGCGTTGCCATTGTCATTAATTCTCGCATTAGTGGCGATGGCTATTAGTGGAAAAAACTTGGACCTTTTATCGCTTATTGGCTACCTGCTCGCTGCTGGTATGGTTGTTGATAATGCTATTGTTGTTGCTGAATCATTAATGCGCGCACGCACTACTGATGATCCGGAAGAACGTAAAATAATTTTGAAACGAGCCGTTAACAGCGTCGCTTTAGCTATCGTTGTCGCCACGCTCACCACGGTCGCTATGTTTCTGCCCGCACTGGTCGTCGATCAACCAATGGTTCGCACCATGCTGAGTTCTATTGGCTATCCCATTATTCTGAGTTTAGTCGGCAGTTTAGTAGTGGCACTTATTTTAGTACCGATGGCATTTAAGTGGATATATCCCCATGGCCTTCAGAGTAAAAAAAATATAAAATCAACCTCAGCCACCACTGGCGACGGTCGTGCACAAGTCCGCTGGTTACGTTGGCTCGAGCGTCGTTATGGCCGCATATTAGCCTGGGTATTATTACGGCCAATGTTGGGACTGTTAATTGTACTCAGCATTATTGGGGCTGGCATTTATGCTACGGTTAAATTGGACTCGCCCCGTGACAACTATTACAATGAAGAACGCTCCATTGCCATCAGTGCGCGTGTCAGCAAATCACTGACACTGGACCAGATTGCTGACCAAGCACGCGTGTGGAGTGAACAATTAGAACCATTGCGTGAGGAATTAGGCATTATTGGGATTTTGGCAAATATTAATCGCTATTACACAAGCCTAGAAATTTACCTCAAACCAATTGATGAACAGAATCGTAGCAGTGATGAAATTCGAGACATTATTGTTTTAGCGCTTACATCAACACCTGATATTGTTATTCGGGAACATAATGAACTCGCACAGTTTTATGCAACTTACATCGAAAAGCAAAAGAAGAATGCCGAAAAACTCGCCAAAGAAACAGCAAGCAAATCAGGAATTACCTCAGATGCTGAGGAGCAATCATCTTCAAAGAACACTAATACAGACGAAAGCAATAAAAAATCTTCAACAACTACGACTCAATCAAACCACGACGACAAAAATAAAACAGCTGATACAGCAAAAGAAAATGACGCTCAAGAAAAACCTGCGTTTGTCCCACGGCTTGGCTTCATAGAATTAGAAATAAGCGCTGCACAACCTGCGGCTGTTGAAATTGCCAAAAAAAGATTAACCGCCGTATTGGTTGCTGAAGGCGGTGCGCCAACCGACGAAAAAGAGCGATCCAAACGGCGACGACGTGGGCGCAGTAGTGATGCCGATGATGGTCTCATTAGCTTACGATTAACGCGCGCTGCCGAACAACAGGGCTGGCAAGCAGACGCGGTGGCGCGCCAAGTTGCTCGTTATACCGGTGGTGAAAATAGCGTTGAAATGCCTGGTGGCTGGCGCTTGGGATATGGCCGTGCAAAAACTGACGATACCTCACTGAATGCCTTATTAGAAACGGTGGTTTATCAAAGCCCAACTATACCGAATAGAAATACACCTGCACGAAATACAGCCCCTACTGCTCCTACTAATGCGCCAAGCACAACGCAAAAGTCACCTACTGCAAATGCGCAAACAGGTCGTACTTTAACCACAAACGCGCCCGCTGTTAATAATACACCAGCCGTACAGCCACCAATTAGCGCACCGCTTCTCCGTTTAGTCGAACCGAGTACCGAACCGCCGGCACGATATATTCGTCGCGAAAATGGTTTGAGCACCGACTCCGTTTCAGTCAATGTGCTTCTGAGTGAGCGCCAACGTATTTTAGATAATTTACCCGAATTAATTACCAGAGCAGATATTCCTAACGGCGTCGCTGTAAAACCAAAATTATTTGCAAACAATGAAGATGAAAGTAAGTGGGCCTTATTGCTCGCGACCTTGATTGCTGCCGTTATTGTTTATTTATTAATGGCAATTTTATATGAGTCGCTATTAGCGCCATTAACCATGATGACGACGGTTCCTGCTGCGATATTAAGTGTCAAAGCGCTTTATTTAGTGTTACAAATACCCATGAGCCCCATGGATTATCTCGGCATATTATTACTGGTTGGCATCGTCATTAACAACGGCGTCGTTTTAGTGGATCGCATGGTCATGACGGTGCCAATGCATCGCATACAAGGTCGCTCATACCAACGCATGGCTACAATCGCTATGGCCGCTGCTGCGCGCCGTCGTTTTACACCGGTATTATTAACGAGCCTGACAACCATTGCTGCAGCTGTGCCTATGTCCTTTAGTGATGGACGAATTTTTGGGCAACCTATTGCAAGTTTAGGCGTCTCTCTTGGCATTGGTCTTACAGCTGCCACGGTATTCACCCTTGCAGTAGTACCTATTTTCTATCAATGGCTCGCCATAACGCGGGCTGGAACGCTCACCCTCTTATCTAATAAGCGCTCATGATTCGAGTCACCTCTCTCCTTATTTGTTGCACAACGCTTAGTTGGTCGGCTGACGAATTGCCAAAAGTCACCACTCCACCAACACCAACACCTGTTGCCGATGATAATGCGAAAAATGATGCAGGTAATAAGTGGATTTTCCCTTTATTGCAGGCGGGAAAAACTGTGATCACGGCTAAGCCTGAAATCGCAACTGCAAAAATTGCGCTTGATAGTGTTCGTTTATCAACGCGCGTTGCAGAAAATGCCTGGAATCCACGTGCGTCATTTTCGCCGAATTTTAGTGAACGCCGCAGTGAATCCAATAGCGTCTTGGATGGTCCTGGGATAATTAAAACACAATCTGGTTCAGCATCAGTTTCTTTATCAAAACCATTTGCCACGGGGACGTCCGTTAGCATCGGTGGATCGAGTTCCGGAACGACATCAAACGGTACCGGGGTTATTAGAAATGATTTTTATAGTAGTTCAGTTAATGTAGCCATTTCACAAAGTTTATTACGTGGGGGTAATCGCACCGTGAACATGAATGGCATCTTGGATGCGCAAGATGCTGAAGCGACATCGTTAGATAATTACCACGCCGCTTTAGAAACGCAGTACAGTGACTTTATAAATCGCTGGCTGAATTTAGCGTTAGCGGAAGCCTCCATCGCACAATTACGTGATGATGTTAAAATATCCAAAGAGAATTTACGCCAATATGAAGAACGCTTAAAAATTGGTTTAAGTCGTGAACTCGATGTCCAAAGTTTACGACGCGGTGTTGCTGATCAGGAAGTGCAATTAGCAAAGTCAGAACGTGCGCATGCCGCTGAATTGCGCCAAATGTCATTATATTGGCCTGAGGTCACGCTGCCATCACGCGATCAAGTGCTGTTAGATACACAACCGCAATTACCACCACTGATTAATTTTGCCGACACCCGGCAAGGGCAGGCAAATTTGCGTGATGTTGCCGCTGCTGCTCGTCGTGTCGCTGTTACTAAAAATGCCGCCTTTGATGATCTCAGCGCACAAGGTTCTATTAGTAAATATGGCAGCGATGGCGATCTCGGCGGATCGTGGAAAGAACTTGATAATCGTAATGAATTTGATTGGCGGGTTGGCTTAAGTTACACCCATGTTTTTGGCACCGAAGCCAATCGCGTTAGTTACCAACAAACGTTATTAGCCTTAGATCAAATTCGTTTACGTGCACAAATTGCAGAGCGTGATTGGCATGCGCGTGCATTATCGCTACGTGACACATTTGAAGATGCACTCGCGCGTGTTGAAGAGCAAAAGCGCTTAGTCGTCGCAGAACGTAATGAATTATCGCTCGCCACAGCGCAAGTTGAAGCTGGTCGCACCACGACCCGTGATTTAGTTGATGCGCAACAACGGGTCAGCAATGCCATTCTCACATTATATCGCGCTAATTTAGACGTACTTCGTTCAGATCTTAATCTTCGCTTACATCAAAACCGTTTATTGGATTTGCTCCCATGACTTTGTCTAAAATCTTTTATTATTCCTGCCTGTTATGTGTAAGCCTCGTTTTTTTAAGCAGTTGCTCTAAAGATGATAGCGACGCAAAAGAAGCTGAGCGCGCAGCCCGTGCGGAACGCATAAAAATACCAGTTCGCACGATGGTGGCAGAAGCTGGCACCGTAATGGAATCATTATCGGTGCAAGGGCGTTTAGAAGTATGGCGACAAGAAATATTAAGTACGCCTGTGGCTGGCATAATTCGTGAATTTCCATCTTTACCTGACCAGCTTATTCACGAGGGCGAACTAATTTTACGTTTAGATCCACCTTTAAATGAGGCTGAGGAAATTATTCAAGCAGGCATTAAATTAGAGCGCGCCAATCGTTCACTTGAACGCTTAAAATATTTATCAATTAATGCTCCGGTTACCGTCAGCGCCACTGATTTAGAAATGGCAGAAGACGCGGCCAGCGACGCCAAACATGCACTTGAATTGCTGACCAGTCGCGCCGACAAGCGCATTATTAAAGCGCCATTTACTGGTGTATTAGTTAAATTCCAAGGCGTGGTTGGTGATTCGATAGCCGAAGGCACTAAATTTGCCGAAATGCTCGATATTAGTCGATACCGCATTCGCTTAGAATTACCGGAAACTAGTTTGCGTCGTTTGCGCCTAGAACAACCGGTTGAAGTTCGTGCATTAATTGATGACGCCGTCGCGATTGGTACCGTTGCCAGTATTCCGGCCGCGATTGATAGTGAAAAAGGCACCGGACAAGTGGTGATCGATACACGCATGCCGCCGGTATCGTGGCGACCTGGTGGGTTTGCCACGGCGCGTTTAGTGCTGCAAGAAACCAAAGGTGACGTTGTTGTTCCACGCGATAAAGTTTTCTACAAAGATAATAAAGCCTATTGCTGGAGCGTCGATAACAGCGGTGAACATGCGGTTGCAAAACGCACCTGGGTAACCACGGGTGCAACTGATGAAAAATCTATTATTATTGAAAAAGGTATTAAAACGGGCGACCACATTATCGTTGAAGGCGTTGCTGGCTTATCGGATGGCGTGCGTATTCAGGTAGAAAAAGACGAACCTGACAGTGACGATAAAAAAACAAAGCCCCAAAGGCCAAGCGCCGAAAAACAACCGTGAGCTTAACTGAACACGTATGATTGAAGCGCTAATTAAAAGACCAATTGGTGTTTGTGCCTTTACGCTTGCCATGGCTTTATTGGGCCTGTTGGCAATGCGACAATTACCAGTGTCGTTATTGCCGCCAGTTGATCTGCCTATTTTAACGGTGCGTGTTGATCACGAAAAAATTCCTGCCTCACAATTAGAAGAACGTATTTTACAACCGTTAGAAGAAGCACTTGGCACGCTCCCAGGATTAGCTCGTTTAGAAGGGCGTGCTGTTACCGGTGCTGCGGAAGTGCGCTTACAATTACATGCTGACGTCATTATAGATGACTTGGTAAATCACTTAAACGAATTATTAAATAATGTGCGATTACCGGATGACGTCGAACGGCCACGTGTGTTGCGCTATGACCCTGGCGCCGAACCGATGATGCGTTTGGTCTACAACACCATTCCCAATGGACCAACCTTGCCAGTCATAGGCACCGCTGCCTATGACGCATTAGTACCGCAATTAGAAAGTTTACCAACTATTGCCGCCGTGCGATTACGTGGTCGACGCGAACAAGAATTACGCATTTATCCCGATGAAGCCCGCATGTCAGCCGCACGTATTACCGGCGATGCCTTACAAAAAGCGATCACAAGCGCGATTAGCAGCCGCATGCTAGGATCTGTCACTGATATTAATGGCAGCATGCAAGTTAGTTTGGGTGGCACGGTTTCACGACCTGAAGATATTGGTCGCATAATTGTCGCCCCAGGAATTACCATTGAGGATGTTGCGCGTGTCGAATTAGCATTAGCAAATCCGCGTGAATTAGCCTCTGCGTTAGCGAATGAAAAAAATATTGATTCGGGCGGCGCTTTAATTCTTGAAATATTACCACAAGCAGATGCCAGTCTCGTTGTGTCGTCGGATTCCGTTCGTGATCGTTTAGATGCAATCGGCGAAAAACTAGATGATACCAGTTGGCGTTATGCCGGTGGTCAATTAACGCTACTCACTGATCGCGCTGATACGGTACGTATTGCTATTAATGAAGTAAAAACAGCGGCTATTGAAGGTGCTATTTTAGCATGGTTGGTCTTACTGATATTTTTACGGGCATTTCGCCCCTCATTTATTGCTTTCTTAGCCATCCCCCTCTCGGTCATTGGTACCTTTTTATTAATGTCGTTATTTGGTGTCGGACTTAATTTAATGAGTTTAGGCGGACTCGCTCTGGGTATCGGCATGTTGGTGGACACGGCCATTGTTGTCATGGAAGCGGCTGACCGTGCTGGCGGACAATCGGAAGATCGGAAATTACGCCTGCGTGGCATTGCAGTTGGTGTTGGTGAAATAGCAGGCGCCGTTATTGCTGCCTGTCTGACCAGTATTGCGGTCTTTGTACCCCTCGCATTTTTACCGGGCTTATTAGGACGGTTATTTTACGATCAGGCTTTTACCGTTTCAGCCTCACACGTCGTCAGCTTAATGATTGGCTTGGCAGTCGTGCCTACTTTATTAGCCGTCCCACGTATTCGTTTACCAAGTGGTTATGGCGACATTGCGTGGCCACCAATAAGCGGCGGCAATTTTCCTCATCGCTGGTGGAATCCTATTATTTTTGTAATTCGGTTTATTTGGGTAATTATTTCAAGCATACGCTGGGTAATTGTCCAATACATCCGCGTCTTTTTGGTTATCGGTCTCGCAATTTTATGGCTTATTCGCAAACCAATACATCTCATCTTATTGCCATTGGATCGTTTATGTGTTCTTTTATTACAAGGCTTAGAGCAATTATATGATCGTGTTTTACGACAGGTGTTATTACGGCCTATTCTTGGCATTGTTTTATTTTTAGTCGCGATGGGTGTCGGGATTACTTTTATTCCGCAATTACCTGTACGATTAATGCCACCAAGTTTATCAACTCGGTTCACCATTGATGTCGAACTGCCTCGTCAGCATGACATTATCATGTCGCATAATTGGTCTTTACAATTTTTGCGACAATTACGCGCATGGCGTTCTGATATTGATGCAATAGCCATTACTGGCGAAGACAGCATTTTTACAGCAGGGCTGACTAAACGCGCTGATCATAATGTGCATGTTGTCGTTACGATCGGCAAACGAGCCGAGGATATGGCGGGAGAAACTGCCTTTCTCACCGAATTAGAAAAACAAGCACTCACGGCAGGCGCTGTCAGTGCTGCCGCATTATCGCCATCCTTAGTAGACGTTGGTTTAGGCTCAACACATGCGTTAGATTTAACTATTCGTGGTGCTGATCAGGAAACCTTACAACATCTTGGTTTAGATTATAGTGCGCGCTTACGTGCATTAGGATGTCGTGGCGTTGCCACTTCGGCGACAGCCATTGCTGACGAAGTATTAATTATTCCTAATCAGTCACGTTTATTAGCAGCGGGACTCACCATTGATCAACTTGGCAATAGCGTCACCGCAGCGGCACAGTTGCAGGACATTAGTGGATTTATTCCACGCGCTGGCGCTGAAGCAGATAGTGGCCGTTCATTGCCGATTCGCTTACACGGCGCTTTAACCGATGCGAATATTAGTTCACTCTCATCATTAAATTTAGGCTCAGCAGGAAATCCAATTCCACTTGGATCAGTCGCTACCATTGAGCGCAGTTTAATCGGTGGTCTAATTTTACATCGCAGTGGCGCACGGGTCACCAGCATTACGGCATTATCTTTACCAGATAATATGACCGCACGTGATGTGGTTTTAATGATGCAGAATGAAAATCCATTACCCGATGGGTATGCCATTATCCCCGGGGGATTAGAAAGTGTTACCCAACAAGGCTTAATCGCCATGTCTGGCATGTTGTTGTTATCAGTATTTTTGGTGATCGTGGTGATGGCGATTCAATTCGAAAGTATTAGACAGCCACTTATCGTTATTTTATCGGTGCCAATGGCTGCCGCTGGAGCATTCCCTGCTTTGTTATGGCTGGGGCATGGTTTGGACGTTATGAGTGGCATTGGCTTAGTCGTTTTGGTTGGTGTCGCCGTAGCCAATGCCATCGTTTTGGTCACCACCGCAAATATTCGACGTGACCAAGGACTTGGCGCATTTGATGCCATAACTGCCGCCGGACGTGAGCGTATGCGCCCCATTTTAATGACCACAGCGACTTCAGTTTTCGGCCTTATGCCACTCGCCATTGGCTGGGGCGAAGCAGCGGAATTACGCGCCCCATTAGCCGTCGCGGTTATGGGCGGGTTATGCAGCTCGACCATCCTCACGCTGATTTCTTTACCTGCCGTTTTATTGCTTACCTCCCCCAAAACGGCAGCAAAGACTGCGTCGGCTACTAATGATGCCCCTAAAAACGACATCGCATCACCAACAAACTAAAACGCTGGCAGACAACAAATATATAGCAGTAATCATTCTTTAATGGTAAACGACCATGTAGATTACTGACAAGGCACCGTGTCCCCTATCAACTGTATCACTGCCATATAGAGATACTCTCTTTCCTCGCATGTGGATTCATGGCATCTGACACATTAGTAATTTGCCTATATAAATGTAATAAAATCACCAAGACTTAAAACGAATTAGCGACAATGTCCTCATATTTTTAAATTAATGTCCTAATAAGTCTGTCTCATTGTCTTAAACTAATTTTCTTATTAGCGGCAAGAATCCTCTCTGTCTGTAACATGTTAATTATTCAATTATCAAATCACTTCATTTTTCGCGAAAAATAATTTCCCGCGGCTGAAATCATTCCCCTTATGGCATTTAATATACCCATAACACATTTGCGTGTCATCCAATTTACTATTTTAAATTTTACTCGCAATAATTACGCAAGTATAACTAGGCAGTCAAACATAGATCCACTTGTTAAGCTTTGTGTTTTTACACAGAGCGAACTGTATTTGTGGAGAATCGTATGTCACGCCTCAGATTGCGCAGCATTGTCGTCACAACGCTCATCATTTTATTATCTGTTTACAGCCGTTATGGGCAAACTGCTGAATCCGACATGCATATAGCCAATTACAAGAGTGAAGAAAATACTATAAGACAATTGTTGGGCGAAGCCATACGCGCTGAAGAAAATCATGACCGTGATACCGTCATTCGTCGCTGTGCTACTATTTTATCCTATGATCATCACCATCAACAAGCACGTGCATTATTGGTGAAAATCGGCGTCAATTTATCATATACTATTCCTTCAAAAATTTTGACTCCGCTCCCAATAATAAAAGAAGACGCACTCATTCGAGCGAGCAACTGTTTACAAGCCAGTGAATTCGCCAAGCAAACCCAACAATGGGAAAAAGCCCTCTATCATGCGACCCAATCACTGTGCATAGTTGCTCCCTATGCTGGCGATCCTCGTATTAATGCATTTATTCAAGCGACAACAGCACTTGCTGAGCAATGTGCTGCATCTGTGAAACAGGGATACCGAGATGAAAAGAAAAACGAGCGTGAACAAGCCTTACACCAGGCAGTGGTCGTGCAAAAACAAGATGACGTGCAACAACAATCGTTATTAAATAATCGTATAAATCGCGTTAAATATTTACATAATAAGGGTTTTGATGACGAGGCGTTAAAAATTTGCCGTTGGCTGGTGCGACACTATTCTGAACGCGCAGATGTCCAGAATTTATATGCACAGATATTAGATTCGTCATATGCCCGTCGAAAACTTGATCGCGAAGAACGGCAAACGGAATTAATGCAGGAAATTCAGTTACGTATTGAAAAATCCATGATCCCGTTTGGTTTTGATGGAGCCCCTGATTTCCCACAGGATTGGGAAGATCGACGAAAACATTATAAAACCCAACTCACGCCACCGACTCTTCCGGAATGGCACATTATAATTAATCAACGACTAAAAACCACGGTGAGCCTGCACTGTAAAGATTTATCCGCGAAAATAGTTTTTCAAAACCTCGCTCAATTAGGCAATATAAATATTGTTATAGACCCGTCAGTAACAGTTAAAGACCAATTTATTTCTGCTGACATTATCAGTATGAGTATTGAAAATGTTTTGACCTGGGTTTGTCATCAAGCCCAGACCCACTGGTCTATTGTAAATAATGCGGTGTATATCGGCGGCGATAAAGTTTCAGAATCAATTATCGCCACTTATGACGTTTCAGAAGTAATTTTCCCTATGCAGGATCAAAAACCAACACGCCTGCTAGGTATTTATGATGATACTCAACAGCAGCCTGGTCTCGGTGGTGGAATTGGCGCCAATCCAACTTTCGGCGGTAGCGTTGATACGAATGCCGACGCGTTGGCTCCTGAAGACCTCATCGATGTTATTCAAAAGTCTATTAGTCCACCAACCTGGGACGACCCTAAAAATGGTATTAAGTTATTGGGTAATACGTTGTATGTAACAGCTCCAACCGAGGTGCATTTATTGATTAATAATTTATTACATCAATTTTCTTACTCTTCTAAATTAGCCGTTCGCGTTGATGGACGCTGGCTAACTATCGCAGATGATTACTTAGAGGAAATTGGCGTGGAATGGAATTCACCCGCAAATGGATTATTAACATTTCCGCAAGCAGAACCGAGCGGATTTCACGGCAATAGCAATCATTTCGATCATAATGGATCATTAACCAATATTTTACCGAGTGCTGAAACAACACCCGTCCCAGATATACTCGGAACTGGATTAAATTTATCAGCTACATTACTTGATGCGGTACAGCTCTCTGCCGCCCTAACTGCAGTCGAACGAACACGTAAAGGCGAAGTGTTAAATGAAATTAATTTAGTAACATTTTCTGGCGTTCGTGCCTTTGCTTTCTTTGGTTACTTATATACCTACTTAGGTGATTATGAAGTTGGCACCGGCAATGTGGGCGCTGGATTAACACCACCGCCCGATATTGGGCCCAAAACAATTGCATTGGGTGGATTTCTTGATGTGAAACCATTTGTGAGTTCAGACGAAAAATATGTGACGATTGAATATCATTCCATGTTGGCATCGCTGCGCGATTTGTCGTCCCTTGATATTACGGTTTTTCAATCGCAACCAGTGGGCTTTGATCCGAATGCGAATAATGGGGTTGGTGCTCCCGTCGTACAAATTTCACAAACGACTGCGCGTTTAGAAACACCTTGGGTGCATACCGATCGCGTTCATACCTATGCCATGGTCCCTGATGGCGGTACCGTATTGGTAGGTGGTTATGGTGAATATGTCGAACAACACATGAGCTCACATGTTCCGTTCTTAGGACATATTCCTTTCATCGGTCGCTTATTTGGTAAACGCGGACGGTATTCTGAACGTTTAAAGTTATACGCATCAGTTACTGTGAATATTATTAAATACAAAGAATTTGAAGACAATTATTAGATTTGCACGTGTGTATTTTGTGGGCCTAAGCGTCGTCACAATATCAATAATGAATGGCAGCAGAAACGCTGAGTAAATCTGATAATTTTTCATTTTTGGTGAAAATTGCGTCTGGGTAAATTGACATAGTAGAACCATTGTATTGCACTAATAAACTTTTTCCGGTTTCCTGCGATACCCATGGGTTTTCTATCAGCGGCCATGCGCGATAGTTCACTTGAACACCATCAATCTGTGGCGCTGTGGTTTGTGTATCAACAAATGATTGGGTAAGTATTCGCCCGTGTCGATTTTTAAGAATTACAGCGTGCGCGTTACCTTTATGATAATTGTCAGCAATTAATGCTGACAATTCTGTAATTGTTGCAGCAAATGCCTGCAACTCATCAACAGCATTTTCTCCAGCAAACTCTTCTGGCAGCGCCGTTTCTATAGCAATCCCCAAGCGTTCGGCGTTTGCCATCAAATCCCAACGACCACTCGACGCTAAATTCGATTTAGCGGTAGCCTGCAATGTGAGTGGCTCTGTGCTCGAAATGGCAATTAATACCGTATCGAAATGTAAGAATATCTTTTTGTTGTCGTTGCTCGTAATGACCGATTGCGCTCCAGTCGGAATAGATCCGATTATAATAGGCTGACCCTTTTTATGTGGCTGCGAATAAGCCATACTAAGCGCATCTTCATGTTGAAGACATTGGGCAAATTTATAAGCAGTATGTGACGAACTATCTGACTGTGGCTGCTGGTCTGGTTGTGGCGCTGAGAGCCACAAATAACTCTGGTCTTCCGCGTCAGCATTCCATTTTACACCAGGCGCCACAATCTGCTTTTTTCCTCTAAATTGCGCATCTGTCGCTACGCTAAATAATGCGTACTGTTTATTAATATAAGTATATTCAAATAAACCATCGCCGAATAAACGACTGCGATTAACGTACGGTTGATCACGTTTTGATGCAATCGCACTGAGTGAACGTGATGGACGAAATGAATGACAAATAGATACTAAAGCAGAATCATTTCCATGTCCCGGGGTGCCAGCAAAATACATATAATTAAATGCTTGGAGGTGTTGTGGCGATTGCGTTAGATCAACCTCGCTTGGTTGTACTGCATTTCCGCATATGTGGCCATTTAAATAGGTTGCCGCTGTGTGTACTAAAGTGGCGTCAAAAGCGATGTGTGCTGATTTACGTAATTTGCGATCAAAAGCATGGTCAATAAGGCTGAGCAATGGCAAGGTCGCATACGCATTATCTGTTGCTAAAACTGTGGCGCTACTTCCTGATGCCGTTACATCATAACAATAATTCATTAGCCAGTGCGCGATCTCTTTATGTTCGCTGTTGGCATTTCCTTGCGGCCAGGTTTGGGTCGATAAATACTGAACGACTTTACATATTAATCGCTGGTGATTGTATGTGCTCTCATTGAGCGCACGTAAACGTGTAGGCGCAAGGAGTGCTTCCATCTCATTGCGTTGCATCTCATCGAGATGTGGCGCACAGGCTAGGTAACAATCCATCAATCCCCATAAAACGAGAGCTGATTGGGGTTCATTGGTTTTTACAAACGATATGGCCTGTTTAATAATCTCGTCGGCTTGTGCGTGCTGATCATTTTTATAATAATGTTGTGCTAACCAAATGCGCCACATGGTTTGTGTCGTAAACGCATCCGATTCCTGCCCCTTACTATTTTCCACGACCACCTGTGCACGCTTATCCCAATCAGATAATTGAACAGGGGCCTTTTGCACAACATAATTAATTGGATTAACCATCTTAGGTTCAGTGATTTGAACACGCGGCAATTCAGTGTTTATTAATTCAAACGTAGGCTTGTAATAACGCCCTAAATAAACCCCGATGCACGCTGCTAGGCAACAACTCGCGATCACAAATTTGCTGCCTAGAATTGATGAGCTCGCTGAAATGGCTGCGTAGGAAGCCGATCCGCATGCCATTTTGCTGAATGTTTTTGCCGCTTCACTTGGGATAAATAAGGCTGGTGTGGATACCTTTAAACTATCTATGGCGATACCCTGTTCCACCAATAATCCAGTTAATAGCGTTGCTGTAATTTTAATGCCACGACGACTTATGAGATGTCGTAAGCGACT
This sequence comes from Planctomycetota bacterium, assembly GCA_024641365.1. The sequence continues at coordinate 16,551 of JAHEDF010000008.1, forward strand.
CACCCCGCGACTGAGCAGTGAATAAACGGTTCCTTTGGGGCAGCCCATGGCTGTCGCTATTTGTTCATGATCATGCCCAAGAAAATAATGTTGGGTAATCACTTCACGTTCTCGCTCTGATAAAGCAGAAAGACATTCATCTAATACTGGTAAGGCATCTAATTCAGGCCGCGGAATATTTACTTGTGGGCATTCGTGACTGGCATTTTTCTCTGCGCGTTTGCGACTACCACGACCGCGCACCGCATTGGCCACGACACGACGAGCAACGGCCAGCAACCATCCTTCAATACTTGGCGCATTTAATGCATCATTCGGTTTGCGAATCAAAATAAGAAAAACGGCTTGCGCTGCATCGTCTGCTTCGTCACTCGGAAGTTGCCGACGACATGAAGCAGCCACCATACTCCAATGACGATGAAACAATTCAGTAAAGGCATCCTGATTACCAACCATCCATTGGAGCAGGCAATCACGTGACGTAAGTTCTTCAAACCCGGTAGACATAAGCATGGCGTTGGCAGTATGTGTGTTCATAAACTGTGCCTTGCAAAAATGTTTTATATTGAGACGTCAATTACAGCGAGATGTGGTTCGTTTTGAGCAGGTCGATCTTAAATGTGAATCCTTATGGATGCCTTAGTCGAATTAAAATAATGTATCAGACAGTCTACTCGTACTTCTCTAGGATAAACGATCACAATTCACGTTTTTCCACCTCAATTCGTTTCTTAAAAGATTATTATCGTTCAGATAAAATAAGGACATGTCTATTTACAATTAATGGTGCTCAATTGAAAATCTTGTACCTTACAGTGGGAAGGTTTTTGTCGTTAAGAGGTGCTTTATTCGCCAGTAAATTACACTTTGTGCTAGTATCGCGATCTCAATGGGTCATGGCTGTGACAAACTGTGATTAAGCGCTCATCATCTAACGGTCGTTGTTGAGTTCCGCCATGCTGGCACACCAAGGGTTAGCGACTCCTTGCTGTGTATTGGGCCGAAATTGCAGCAGTGCTTTCAACTTACAAACGCGGCCACACTGCTCAGCAACTGCCAGCGGTTAAATCGCTAAACGGCTATCGGAACGACCTTTAGCTCTATTTGCTGGCTAGCGAGTTGGTTGCCGCTTGAGTTCGTACGACAGGTTTGTCTGAATACGGCGTCACAGTGGGTCTGACACAAATACAAACGCTTCAACCTTAACAACCGTATATACCTATACCGACCTCACCTCTTCAACCTTAACCAACCACCATCCACCTGGGATACACCATGTTAACGATTCGCTCCTTATCATTCATCATGTTGCTGCTGACCTGTTTAATCAGCACGCAGTTAGTCGCAGCCGATAAAGGCGGCTCTGACAAATGGCTCGTAAACTTTGAAGAAGCCAAGGCTTTAGCTAAGAAAACAGGCAAGCCAATTTTAGCAGACTTCACTGGCAGCGACTGGTGCGGTTATTGCATAAAGCTGAAAGGCGAAGTTTTTGATACCGCAGAATTTAAAAAATTTGCTAGTGAAAATGTCATCTTACTTGAGCTAGACTTTCCAAGAAAGAAAGCGCAAAGCGAAGAAGAGAAGAAACAAAATCGTGCCTTAGCCGAAAAATACGGCATTCGTGGTTATCCAACTATTTTATTGTTAGATGCTGACGGCAAACAAATTGGTAAATCTGGTTATAAAAAAGGCGGACCAAAACCATGGATCGAAGATCTGGTCAGCCAATATAAATCCGCTAAATAATAATCGTCACGCAGAATTGAAAAGCAAAAGGGTGCCATGACATGGCACCCTTTTTTTGTGCCCACGCAAATCGATCACATAGTAAATTCGGCGTCTTCTGTTTTTATGCTGATTACATTTCGACATGCTTTAAAGTAAGGGTAAACGAGGATAATGAACACAATGTGGTCAAACCTTTTTTAGTACACGCTCGTTTGGTCATACCAATTAATAAAGTGCCTCTTAACATTTCTGAAAACGTGAGGCGTATTTATATATGGATATCAATTCATAAAATCACCGGATAATTGACCAGTATAGACAATGTTTTGTCGCGGTTATTAGCTGATTATCTTCGTACGTACTGAACACCAAGGATAATCCATGCAGATAAAATTCGCATATCCGGCATGCTCACAATTTAAAATTATCATGTTGACCACTTCCTGTCTGTTGTGGGCAGCCATGGCGTGTATGCATGCACCTGTCTTAGGCAGTGACGTATCGTCTGGCAGCCACATATTTCTTGAGACGCCGAAAGACCCGAAAAAAAACTACCCCCTCTTCCATATTGGTGTAACTGGGATTAACGCCACGATCACAACTGGTTTAGTGGTCACCGTCAATAATGTCGATGCCAACACACCAGCTACCGGAAAATTTGAAAAAGGAGATATTTTACAAGCGGTCAATGGCGTTGCGATTTCTGAGGCGGAACCATATATTGTTTTAGGATCGGCACTCACAGCCGCCGAAGCTGGTAATGGTCAGTTAGATTTTTCAGTTCTGCGTGCTGGACAAAAAAAATCTGTCACTCTTACTATCCCAAAACTTGGTTCCTACGCACCAACATGGCCACTCCAGTGTAAAAAATCAGACGCGATTATTGCACAAGCCACCAAATTTTTAACCGAGGACGAACAGGTAAAGAATCCGGGTTATTTTAACGGATTATTTTTACTCTCGTTAGATGATAAAAAATATATTCCACTAGTAAAAACCATGGTTGATAAATTTCCTGCTGACAAATCAGGCGGCCATACCTGGAATAATGGTTATGCTGGGATATTAATTGGTGAATATTATTTAAAAACCGGTGATAAAACGGCGCTGCCTCGTTTAAAGGCAATCTGTGAGGATGCAAAAAATCGCCAATATTTTGGCGGTTGGTGTCATTGGGACGGCCCAAGTCCCGGCTATGTAAATGGCGGACTGATGAATCCCGCTGGTGTACAAATACTCACGACCTTGTTGCTCGCTAAAGAATGTGGTGTCGATGTCGATGAGGGCACCTTACATCGCGCGCTGATATTTTTTTACCGCTTTGCCGGACATGAAGGCGTGCCCTATGGCGATCATCGCCCAGAAGGCTGGCTCAGTTGCAATGGTAAAAATGGGATGCTGACTGCCGCGTTGTCATTAATTGATGGCAAGGCCTATCAAGCAGCTACAACGATGCTTGCTGTGGATATGGCAGATTCTTACAAATGGCTTGGTGCCGGGCATGCCAATTCTTTTGGTGACCATGTGTGGCGTGGCATTGCGATTGCGCATGTACCAGACAACAAACAACAACACTTCCGGCGCAGTTTAGATAAATTGACGTGGTATTATGATTTAGCGCGTGGTCCGCAGGGTGGATTCTCTTTGTTAAATATTGGTGACGGGGTCGGTGATAATGCTGGTAGTCGTGGTTGGGGACATGGATTGGCTTTGGCCTATACCGCACCACGAAAAACGCTGCGCATTACAGGTGCGCCACCGACACGCTTTAGTAAGAAATATGTCATGCCTGCCATTATCTGGGGAACCGCGCGTGACGTCGAGTTTTTTAGTGCCGACTATTGTAAAGGATATCGCACTGACTCATTAGAACCGCATACTATTTATAATCGTCTAGGTGATGCCTATGGCAAACCAACTGAAAAAGCGGACCAAGCATTTTTTTTAAATATGCTACGGCATTACCATCCCACCGCACGCCGACAGGCTGCGTTGATGTTAGCGCAGCTTGGTGCGGTTGATGAATTAGCAAAAGCACTCGCTGATGATGATGTGCGCGTGCGCCGTGCGGTTTTGGAGGCTATTGATAAATATCATAATTGGTCGCATTCGGCACAGGGCAATTTTCCACCTGCAATTGTATCAGCAAAATTTCTACCCGGCATTGTGAAGATCTTAGAGGATCCTAACGCCGCGTGGTGGGAATTAGACGGGGCCTTATCGGCGCTGAGCCGCTGTGAGCCAAGCGATATTAAAAAATATATCACGCTCGTTAAAAAATATATCACGCATGAAGAATGGTGGCTGAGAGAGTCATCATTTTATGCGCTCACCGCACTTGCCAAAGAAGAAAAAGTCTTCGTCGAATTATTGCCGATTTTATTAGAGCGTGTTAAAGACGAAACTCATGTGAAACCACGACGTAGCATTATGGCGCAATTGCAATTATTACTCAAAGATAAGACCGTTAGCGCAGCAATAAAAGAACAAATCGCGAATGGAATGGTAAAAGCGCAACGTGACATAACCGTCGAGCCAGGTTACGCGTCTGCTATAGGGCGTAACAATAAATATGAAACCTTGCGCTATTTCCTGGCACAGTCACCTCATGTCGCAACGCTGGTTCTTGATTTAGTCGAAGAGGATATGCGCCGCCCTGATTATTTTGACGACTGGGGATGGGCTGGGGCGTGGCTTGTTGGCGATAAATGGAATAATCCTGGGGTTGTCAAATGCGCAGAGAAATTAGGGAAATCTGCCGGTGCGCCACTGATCACTCGCTGCAAAGCCATTTTAGCGCAACTCAAAGAACAGCAACAAAAGCAAAGCAAGGACAGCAAAATCATCATTAAAGTTCGCGATAAAATGATTACTGATCTCAGCGCAGCAATTGACGCTTGTGAAGCAAAATGGACTTCTGCCAAATAACATCACTCATTTATACCTTAAGATCTTATTTCTTTAACCTTTTCAACGCCCTCTTTGGAGCATCTTTCATGTTACGACTAAATCATCACCACCTTGCCACCGTGCTCCTCGCATTTGTATGTTATGCAGGGCTTCAGCTCCAAGCAGCCGAAACAACTAAGACGGTTAAGGTATTTGTCTTAGCGGGCCAATCAAACATGGAGGGCAAAGCCAGTAATGAACTAATAGACCATCAAGCAGAAGATCCGAAAACCAAAGACTTCTATCAGCATTTACGAAAAGATGGGAAATGGATTGTCCGTGATGATGTGTTTATTAATTATCTTGAACGCAAAGGTCCATTGACTGTCGGATACGGATCTCCTAATAAAACTGGATCAGAATTAGAATTCGGCACCATGCTTGGCGATCATTATGAAGAGCCTGTGTTGCTGATTAAAGCTGCCTGGGGTGGTCATTCTTTGTTTAAATTATTTCGTTCACCATCGGCAGGTATGCCAAGTGAGCAAACTTTACAAAAGGAATTAGAACAAGCCCAGAAAAAAGTGCAGAGCAACAATGAGAAAAAGAAACGCTCAGATCCCCTACCGACCATTGATGACATTAAATCCGGCTATGGCTCATCGTACCGTAATATGCTGGCCGAGGTAAATAAAGTCCGCGAGAATTATAAAACGCTGTTTCCCGAGCTGAAAGATTGCCAATTTGAAATTGCCGGGTTTTATTGGTTTCAAGGATTTAATGATCTCTTTGGTGATCAAGATGATCCAAAAAGTTCACAAAATGAATATGCATCCAATATGAAACATTTTATTAATGATGTGCGCAAAGATTTACAGGTCCCCAATTTGCCCTTTGTCATTGCTGCTATCGGAAACAATGGTTCTGCTGAGGCCAATCCAGCTATGACGACCATACGTGAAGCACAATTATCGATGGGTGAATTGCCGGAATTTAAAGGCAATGTGTTTGCTTTTAGAACTGATCTTTTAGTCGATAAAGACGCAGAAGCACTCTATCCAAAGTGGAAAGAAAATTTTGAACAGTGGAAATTAACCGGTTCTGACCGTGCCTATCATTATTTTGGCAGCGGTATATGGTACACGCGCATTGGCCACGCGGCTGGTGCTGGTATGCTTGAATTACTTAAAAATCGCAAATAGGGATACGGAGCTATAATGCCTTCACAGTCATTTTTTATCCTCTCAATTATCGGCGTTGCCGCTCTCTGGTCATTAGGGACATCGCAATCGTTCGCCGCAGAGCAAGCCAGCAAACCGCATATTATTATGATTATGGCTGATGATATGGGGTGGATGGATCTGGGTTGTCAGGGCAATAAAAAAATGCACACGCCGCGCATTGATCAGCTCAGCACGCAAGGCGTTCGTTTTACCAATGCCTATGCTGCTTCGCCGGTCTGTTCGCCAACACGTGGCTCTTTAATGACTGGCCAATCACCTGCTCGTATTCACATAACGCAACACGGTAAAGATAGCGCACAGTTTTGGCCCGATAACCGTGCCATAACCCCACCAGACGCTGAACACGTTTTACCGCTTGAGACCGTCACAGTCGCCGAGCACTTACAACAACGCGGTTATACGACCGGTTTTTTTGGCAAATGGCATTTATCCGGCGATAAGGATGTCCCAGGTAAAACCGGCCCATCTTTTTATCCCGATCACCAAGGCTTTTTAGTCAATGTTGGCGGCTGTGGTTTTGGCGGACCGCCAACTTATTTTGATCCCTTTCGTATTCCTACACTCCCACCGCGTAAAACCGGTGAATATTTAACGCATCGGCTGACTGATGAAATGATGCAATTTATGCACACCCATAAAAATGAGCCGATGTTTATTTGTTTGTGGTTGTATAATCCGCATTATCCGTTTGAAGCGCCGGCTGACTTAATTGAAAAATATAAAGGACAAGAAGGACCAGGACTGAAAAATGCCACCTATGGCGCACAAATTGAATCAGTTGATATAGCCGTTGGTCACATAGTTGACACCTTAGATAAATTAGGCATTGCCGATAATACCGTGCTATTTTTTACCAGTGATAATGGTGGTTGGACTGGTGCTACTGATAATCGTCCCCTACGTTCCGGCAAAGGTGACTTATTTGAAGGTGGTATCCGTGTACCATGCATCGTGCGTTGGCCAAAAATAGAAAAAACACCATCACCCACCAACGTCATTAACGATACT
>JAHEDF010000259.1 GCA_024641365.1 Planctomycetota bacterium
TCAGTCACGTTAGATAATGAACGAAAAGAGAGCCGATGGTGTATAGATGACAACGGCACTGGTTTATCTCCTGACTTTATCGAACCATTTACCAATGCCTGTGCGCGCGGTGAGGTCATGCCTGGCACCCCTGGATTTGGTCTGGGGCTGGCATTAGCCATTGCCAATGTGCGTTTACTCGGTGGACACATAGAATTAGTAAAGACCTCCCATGAAGGCACGAGCGTAGTTGTGGTGTTGCCACTCGATCATGCGGCTGGCAATCGTGGCCGCGAAGGCTCAGAAGTGTTTCGTAAACAGCACACTCATGCACCCAGCTGATAACCAAAGTGGCAGTGAGTATTTGACCATCAGCGTCGTAGCACCACCCTGCACGCTTCTGCCTCACGCCACATTTCGGAGTTTGCATGTCAGACGTTCTCAAAAAGAAGATGAAAACAGCCACATTAGTTGAAAAAACCATACTTGGCGGTGGGCGCTTAGGCGTATTTAAATTAAAACCCGATGACGAAGAGCGTTGGTGGTATCAAGCAGGTCAATACACCACATTAGCATTAGATACCGATCAACATGGTTTTGTACCGCGCGCCTATTCCATTGCTGGTAGCCCGCTTGATGAGGGCATTTTAGAATTTTATATCGCTTTAGTGGACAATGGGCAACTGACGCCAACTATTTTTAAACAAGAAGTCGGGTCCAAATTTTATTATTTATCGCCGAAAGGCAAATTCACCATTTCAAAAGCAAATAAGAAAACCTTAATCATGGTTGCAACCGGTACCGGATTAGCGCCATTTGTCGCACAAATTCGTTCACTGTGGAAATTACATAAGTCTGGCATTACCTGCCCATATCGCGTCGTGTTATTTTATGGTGCAAGTTACAGTGATGAATTTGGCTATCGCGAAGAATTAGAACAATATGCAGCGACTGCGGATTTTAATTTCACCTTTATGTGTACGTCTTCGCGTCCTGACGCTGCTCGAGGTTGGACATCCAGCATTGCGAAAGGGCGCGTTAATGAAGTGGTGCGTACTGTTTTCGGCTGGGACATTCCAGCTGGTCGTACCGTCGAATTACCAACAGGGGTTGATGGTCCCACATTAAAAAATGATCTGCTGTCAGCAGGTGCGGAACAAGTTGCCTTTTTAGCGTGTGGTAATCCCGGGATGATTGACGATTTGAAAGAACCTATCGCCGCTGCTGGCATTGGCACCTATTTAGTCGAAGAATTTTGGAAAGCGTAATAGCACGCCAGAATAATATTTTTAGTGTTATGAGTTAAATGTAGTCCGAAAATCCGAACTCATTTTACTCGCAACACCATAATATAACCGTCTTTGTCACCACCTATCGCCGATTGTACGGCGTGATGAAAGCGCGGCTGATGTTCCGCATTATCCCCATTTTTGACATCGCCGCCGATGACAATCCACCCATTACGACAAGCAACATGGCGAATATTACTATTATTAAAGTAGCCAGATTGCAGCATTTTAAAATCACGGTCATAAACAGCTAAATACCCGCCGCCCTGATAGGCACCCTCTACATGTGGATACCAGGGTTTGTGTAGTGGGAAATTTGACGCCGATGAACCAACCACAAAAGTAGTTCCTGACTGATCACTGGCCATATGTTCTATTGCTAATCCATTTGCTCGTTGTGGTGATAACCATGCACACATCCAGGTTCCTTTTTCTAAAGTACCTGTTTTGGAATCAACGCGAAATACGACACTCGTTTTTGATGCACCTTTAAATCCATGTCCTGGGCTTTTTTGATAAACATCTTTCATCACGGCTTCATCTAATGGCTTATTTGGATCCGCTGGGTCACGCGTACACACTGAATTACCACCATCCGCAAATAACGTCATTAAAAATTTACCGTCTGTTGTTACATTGATGGCGTTGCCACTGGTATCTGCCATTAATCCATTGCCGCCAAATTTTGCGCTAACCTGTTTTTTCGGATCTGGATTCCATAGTTCCCATTGTTGCTTCCCATCGCGATCAAAACCAAAAGCAAAGGGATCTTTCCATGGTTCTTTACCCGTATGGGTCATCCCATAACCAATAACAGCTGCGATGCCGGATTCCGAATCGACGCTAATCGCACTTGGGCGATTCTGACCATGTGGTTTCCAGGTTGCCGTCCAGCGTTCTTGACCTTTCTTCGTATCAAAACGTACCATTTTATTATCGGACAACACGAGCAAATCGCCATTTCCATCAATAGCGAAATCGCTAGATTTATCTCTATATAAAATCCATTCAATATTTTTTGCACTCGCATCTAATTTTGCAACAAAGGTTCCTTTTCCTGTACCGCCACCTAAATCCACACCTGTTTTATTGTCACCTAAAATATAAATAGCACCGCTCTCATCGAGTGTCATTTTCTTAATAGCAGCCTGTCCATATCCAAATGCGGTAATACTTAAAATCGAACGGCCATCATGTGATAAACGCGCAATCATACCTCGACGACTTGGATGAAAGCTATTCTTATCTTTTGGATCGGGCGCAGGTTCTGATGACAATACACTAGCTGGGCCTAAAACAATTCGCTCTTTTGCTTCTGCGGTAGAATCAACCAAATTTGCTGCAACTACAATGGTATGATCAGGTGCAATGGCGATACCAAAAATTGCATCGTTTCCAATTCCGCCAAAAGGCGAAGCGCTCACCACGACTAACGGACCATCATTACCAATTATATCCGCAGGAGCAGCTGGCGCGTTTTGAGGCGTTAATCGTTCGCCTGCAACTCCTACAAATCGCCATGCATTCGTTTCAGTTGTTGTCGGATCAGCAGGCGTTTGTGTAGAAAATGTTTGCAACGCGGCAACACTACCGCCTCCTACGAGAGCACTGACAATTGCTACTTTCGCCACAAATAAACTTGTTCCTGTTGCACTTGTTTTTGCCACCGCTGCCGCCGAGCCACCAACACCAAGGTGGCTGGCCATGGTCATTTTTCCTAATTCATTCATTAACGTCAGCGGGACTTGGACGGCGACATCATTTTGTAGGACAATTCCCAGCGCCGCAACAGAATGCACAACACCACGGGCAGCTAATCGTTCACGTAACGCATCAAGCCCCATCTGTAATTTGCGTGATATAGTTGATTGTGACATATTTAATTGTTGGGCTAATTCACTTTGATTGGCGCCTTGTAAATAATGTGCCACTAAAACAGCTCGTTGCTCTTCCGGAATTTCTGCCATCGCTTCATCTAATAATGGACTTATTTCTGACCACGGTTTATCCGGTTGTGGCTCAGGGACGATTGCCTGTTCTTTCCGACGCTTATGTGCTGCTTCGCGGCGCACCAAATCAACAGCTTTTCCGTGCGCGACACGATGGAGCCACCCAACTAATGAGCCGGTCACTTCCCCTGGCTGTCGTAATAAATGCATGAAGGTTTCTTGTGTCGCATCTTCTGCCAAAGCACTGTCATTCAGTACGCGACGACAGACACCAAACACCATCTTGGCATGGCGGTGGACCAGCTCACCAAACAGGTCGCCATTGCGAGTAGAAACGAAATCAGCCAGCAATAATTGATCAGCACGCATACGGCAGAGTCCTTAACAGATAGAGTACATTACATAGTCGTAGCTGGCTAAACTTTTATGCAGGCAAGCTGTAACGCCTTTATATGACAACAGCTACCATATCCGACAGCGGTTGTCGTTCTTACTGCAAGGCTTGCAGATAACCCTGCCATGCAGTCATAGATTGCAGCGCATTGGTGCGCTGGTCTCCTTTGACATTATAACACTGAAGACCTATTGGGCCTTGGTAATTAATCGTACGTAATGTCCGCAACAGTGCCAACACATCAAATGCTCCGACACCCAATGGTTTAATTAATTTATCCCATCCGCCATCATGTTCTGCACCATGAATGGATACCATTTTCAGCCACGGCGCAGATTCCGCCAGCAAAGCTTCAAAACGTTTTTCATTACCTGCGCGTAATTCGTGACAAAGATTAAAAGACACACCAACAAGTGGATTATTAATTTTTTTAACCACCGTAAGTGCTTGCTCCATGGTCGCTATTCGAAAACCATAATGCGGATAAATAACCACCGTAATACCAAGCGCCGTTGCTGGATCAGCAACTAAACGAACTGCAGCAGCAGCTGCATCATCATCGCCTTTGCCACGTACAGTAAGCCACAAAACAGTAGAACGACCTTTTAGTAAAGGTAACGCTGGTAATAAATCTTTATCGCAAGTCGGTGGATTCCCGAGCTCACAATTAACATATAAACTAACTATTTGTGAGTTAGCTGCGTCGAATGCTTTTTGACGCTCTGCTAGAGCGCCAATGCCAGAAAAACCAATGCCCGCATAACCGCATTCTGTGACAAATGCCGCTTGTTGTTCTATTGATAGAGAACCACGACCAACGCCATTATCGAAAATAAAAAAAGCATTTTCGGCAGCTGCTAGCGGAAATAGCCATGCCAGCATGCTACATAAAATAAAAACCAAACGTTGCATACTCACTCCGCTTTAATTTATTTCGCTGCGTCCTCTAATTCTTTAACCATCATTTTTACAGATTCGTCATGTGGCAATAAAGTCGCGATGGTACGTGCATATGGCAAAGCCTCAGCTGGTCGACCAGCACCGCGTAAAAAATTAATCAGCGAGCTGAGCATATCTAAATCAGTGGGATGTTGCTTAAGTGCAGCCTGTAATTGACGAATTGCATCAGCAGGGTTTCCTAAATCATGTGTTGCGACGGCTAAAACCAATGCATAGCGCGCATCATTCGGATCTAACCGTACTGCTTCAGCTAATTGCGTTAACGCCGCCTGATGTTGCTTGCTGCGTACTAATGATAAACCCAAAGCATGATGGGCAGCAGCATTATTCGGTTCTTTTTTCAGAACTTCATTAAGTAACGCCTGAGCAGTTCCTTCATCCCCGCGCTGTCGAGCAAGGTCTGCTAAATTCATGCGTGCGGGTTGATACGTTGGTTCACGTTTAAGCGCTTCATGCCATGCGCTATCAGCACCATTTGGATCACCGGCAGCTAAACGTAAATTACCAAGATCTAACAAAGCTTCAGCTTGGTCGCCGTTGTAGGTCGCAGCAGCCACCGCTTCAGCCCAAACGGTTTTCCACTGCGCCTGTTCTGTTTCGGGTAAATTACGAGAATTACCTCCTAATTGACGAACAGCAGCAATACGCACCGCCCGCTTTTCATCATGCAATAAGCCAGGAGCCAACAATAATTGTTGATCAGGAGGTAAATCTCCCAAACGCTCAGCAATTCCTAAACGCACTAATGGGTCAGCATCTTGTGCGGCGGCTAATAAATCTGCTGCGGTCGCACCGCTTTGACGTGAAATAAGACTCGCTGCTGATCCGCGAACAATGCCAGCATATTGCACATCATGTAAAATTGCTTTGAGCTGAGCCAAAGCACCAACGCTTCGTGCGCGCCCCGCGGCAATGGCTTCGACGGCGGGTAATGGTTTCGGCTCACCCCACCAATTTTTCCATGCAGTTGCTGCCCACACATTGTCCTTCGCTTTATCAGTCTTTTGATGACATTTAGTGCACGCATCAGGCGTACCAAATTTCACCCCCATATCTGGGCGAGGAATTTTTATGCTGTGATCACGTCGTTCATGGACAGTCATATAGGTATTATGCGGCATGTGACAATCAACACAGCTCGCACCTTTACCTCCTTGTTGATGATGATGGTGCGTTGGGGAATCAAATTTATCTTGTTGATGGCAACGTATACACAAATTATTGCCTGGGGCGCGTAATTTTGCACTGTGCGGTTCATGACAATCCGTGCAGGTCACGCCAGCTTTATGCATTTTACTCTGCATAAATGAACCATATTCAAACACTTCATCATCAATTTGACCATCAGCGAAATATAATCCCTGTTCTAATAAACTCGGTGAATAATGATTAAAGAAATCATCGCCCGGATGATAATGGACGCCTAATG
>JAHEDF010000260.1 GCA_024641365.1 Planctomycetota bacterium
GGCAGTACTGGAGTCGTTTACAAAGCAAAACAACTTGGCGCTCGTGGCGATGGTAAACCAGTCGCACTCAAGTTATTACCTCAAAAAATACCTGGTGACGTCGATTCGCTTGCACGCTTCCAACGAGAAGCTCAAGCTGGTGTTGCACTCGATCATCCTGCCATAGTACGCACGTTAGATTTTGGCACTACGCGTGATTCCTATTATCTCATTTATGAATTAATGATGGGTGGCACCTTATCTGAACGAGTACGTATTCATGGTCCTTTGTTAGAAATTGAAACACTTAATTTAGCCGTTTCTATGCTGCAGGCACTCGATTATGCAAGCGCACGCGGATTAGTGCACCGTGATATTAAGCCTGCCAACATTCTTTTTGATGAAAAAGATGTACCTCATTTAGCAGATTTGGGTTTAGCGCAATTAATTAATGGACACGATGGTGGTCCTAAGGACCTTACTGCTGGTACTCCTGCTTTTATTGCGCCAGAGCAAGCATTAGGACAGGAATTAAATGATGCACGTTCTGATATATACAGCTTGGGCAGTACGCTGTATTTTGCTTTAACTGGCTCGCCGCCATTTGCGGAAAAGCGCGCCATAAATGCTATTAATGCCCACCTGAATGATGCTCCAATTGATTTAGAAACATTTCAAATAGGCATTTCAGCACATACATCTGCAGTCATTCGTAAGATGATGGCAAAACGATTAGCTGATCGTTATGCTACACCTGCAGAGGCGATAGCCGATGTTCGTCGCGTGCAAAATGGTGAACGACCACTCGCTATGGCACTTGCTCCAACACAAGCCTACGCACCGCTCAAAGTACATGTGCAGCGCCAACCTGGAGCAGATAAATCCATTCAACAGGATGAAAAATCAGCTTTAGAAAGTAAGTCACGTGCAAAAAGCCAAGCTGATACTTCACCATCACGCGGTCATCGAATTCATGCTCAAACCGGAAAACACCCGAGACATTCAAAAGAACCGGAGACCGAAAAACAGATCCGCCCGTCACTCCTGCGTCGGGAGGGACCGACTGATGGCCATACAAATGCAACTAAACGGCACGACCCGACAACCGAACAACAACGTCATAGTCGAGGCGGGCGAAACGGAACTGAGCGACCAGGTACTGCTACTCGCGCACGGCATGCTGGAAAATCTAAAACTCCATTGTTAATTATTGGAATTATTTTACTTGTGGCTCTCATGGGCGGTGGGATTGGATTTTTTATGTCCAGTAAAGGAAAGTCCGCAGAAAACGGTCTGGCTGAAAATAATAAAAACGACGAAGTAACACTTCCTGAACCACTGGGCACAACGGTGAATTTATTAGACTATCTCGACGCGAATACGCTTCGTGATGAAGAGTGGCTAAATCGAGATGATGTTTTGCTATCTCCACGTGGTGCTCAACGTTTATTGGCCGCCCCCTATCTGCCACCAAATGAATACGATTTAACGTGCTCATTTAAGCGGTTATATCCGAGCGGATCAGTGTCGCTTTTATTTGATTTTGCTGGCAGAAACATTGCTTTTGTCGTAACGGGTGATGAAAATATGCGTGTCGGCTTTGAAATGGTCCATAATGGCGACATGACGATTAATGGTACTGAATTTATTAACCCTGAACCACTCACACCAGATAAACGCATTACCGTAACTATAAAAGTGCGCCGCGATAGAATGACCGCTTTTATTGGTAATAAGGAAGTCAGTCACCTCACCACAAGTGGACAGGGACTATCAATTGATCCAACATGGATATTACCAGAGCGACACGTTTTAGGAATCGGCACAAAAACTACACAAGTTGCAATTTTTCGCTGGCACATGCTAGAAGTATCAGGGATTGGTGCACCCATTACGGCTAAAGATTTTAAAAAAGCCAACGCCACTACAAATTCTAAAAAAGAATCTGATGGAAGTGCCACTCAAAACGGCAGTAAGCAATTAGCAGAGCCCACTGCTTCAGAATAAGAAATAAATTTGTCTCTCGTTAGTTTAAAACCTCTGTGTTTTGGTTCTATGACGTCTGTTGCAATATAATTGGACACAATTGACTATCTTTTTAAAACCTACAAAAAAGCAACAACATCTGCACATTGACTCGGTACAGGTTTGACAAGTAATCAACATGTTTACCACCTACTTTAAATATTGGTTTGTCAGCATCCTCTTATTGTGCTACCCCTCTCTGCAAACCGCCGAACGGCTGCTCACACTTAATCTTGATAAAACACATGATCTCAACGTCACCTATCGCAATGCCGTCTGGGAAATACATACCACTGGTAATGACCCTTTCATCAACACGTTGCCTATTTCACCAGTCGTAGACATTGCAAAAACACCAATTCTATCATTTGATTACCTCAGCGTAGACGGCTGTGAAAATTTTGAATTATTTGTTGCCCCGCCGTGGGGAAAAGGTCATACAATCACCATAAATCTCCCGCCGCGAGAAGGGTGGTCTCCAGCTACTTTTGACTTACGTACTAATTCATTAATTAGAAACGCGTCTAAAATAAATCAATTTCGCCTCGATCCCGGCAATAAATCACATGTAAATATTCACATAAAGAATATCTGTTTGCGACCAGCCACGCCAGATGAAGAACGTTCATTGGCCTCTATTGAACAATTAGAAAAACAAAAACTAGATCACGAAAATCGGTTGCAAACTTATCTAACCGGTACATATCCTGGGAGCATTGACCGCATTAAAGCAAACGAAAATACCATTTTTATTCATGGGCAGGCACCCAGCTCTGAGCACCTCTACATAGCAGAATGGCCCGTTTGGCAAGCACACACACAGGTCATGCATTTCGAAAATGTGTGGCCTATAACTGAGACGTCCTTTTCATTTACATGCCCGCGTAAAAACAGCGATGGGACCGATCGCCTTTATTCACGCTTTGTTCTCATTCATCGTGACCAAGCAAATGATAAATTGTTATCACATGCGCATTGGGTTGATGAAGTTCCGCAAATACACGTATTGCCTTACATGAAACCACACAGCAAAAAAGGCATTGGCGGGTTTCATTTAGGGCGTGGATATGATAGTGATTTAGATGAATTAGGTATCGGCTGTTTGACGTATAATTTTAGTTTAGCGCAATTAATCCAATCTAAACCGAACGCGAGTCAGTTAACGATATCCTGTAACGGAAAATCGTGGTACCTGAATGATGCCGTATTACAACGTTGTGATGACACGATGATTGCTGCCGCACAGCGCAAAATTGTAATGCTCGGCATTCTGTTAATTCCTCCCGCTCATCAGTGGCCCGCTAAAGACCTCGGTACATTACTACAACATCCCGATTATGAGGCTGGCGGCATTTATACGATGCCCAATTTAACCACGAAAGAATCAACACAGGTTTATATTGCATTGCTTGAATTTTTAGCGCGGCGTTACACGCGATCAGATGGAAAATATGGTCGTGTGCATCATTGGATTATGCATAATGAAGTCGATATGGGGTATGTTTGGACCAATTGTGGCACAAAACCACCGCTCTCTTTTTTTGATCATTATTACAAATCCATGCGGCTTGGTCATTTAATTTTACAACAGCAGGATCAATACGCCTCTGCCTTTATTTCACTCACCCATCATTGGTCGAGCACCACAGATCCTGAACGCTGTCATCCATCGCTTACTTTATTAAAACATTTAGTCGATTTATCACATGCCGAGGGAAATTTTTCGTGGGGCTTGGCCTATCATCCATACCCTTCATCATTACGTGAACCGAAAACCTGGTTGGACAAAGATGCCACGTTTAATTTTAACACGCCCAAAATAACCTTTCACAATATCGAAGTACTTGATGCCTACATGAAGCAACCACGGCTGCTCTATAAAGGACAGACACGTACCATTCATTTAAGTGAACAAGGTCCCAACTCCCCTGACTACAGCGACAAATCATTACAAGAGCAAGCTGCTGCCATGGCGTATGTGTGGCAAAAAATAAATCGGCTCGACAGCATCCACGGTTTTGAATTTCATAATTGGTTTGATAATCGCAAAGAGGGCGGGATTCGCATTGGGCTGCGTCGCTTTCCAGATGATGAAACCGACCCAGGTGGCACCAAGCCTGTGTGGCATGTGTATAAAGCGTTAGGAACAGAGCAGGAAGCCGCCGCAACCGCATTTGCGTTACCGATGATTGGCCTGTCTGATTGGTCGAAAGCCTTTTATACTGGTGATATAAAATAGCTGTAATTGATTAATATGACTGGCTTTAGTAAAGTTACCGTCTGTAAAAAACCCGCCTAGTCCTTTCGCTGTGAATATTGTTTGTGACCAACAACAGGTTGGTGGCCATATCGTTATGTGAAGCCGCCAATCTGGCGTTTTATGCTCTGACAAACCAAACCACCGCACAGAACAGCACCGAGCTGTGCTATGCAGAACTATAAGGAATAACACTTATGAGTGTTCACTTCAAAAATCTCATGCTTGCCGTACTATTTATTTTAAGCAGTTCGCTGCCATACGTTTATTCACAAGAGGTGCCGGAATCATCAGAAAAGCCAATAATTACAGTAGTCGGTCAATTTGTGTTACCGTAAAATTCACCGCAAAGCTTAGATACGAATAAATTATCGGCAAAAATTATATGGGTTCCACCTGACATCCTTCCCAAACCAGCGGGTTTTGAAAATATAACAAAGGAAGAGCAACGTAATTGGCTTAAGGAATTTGTGAAAAGTGATGAATTTAAAAAATTGACTCCCCAATTAGTGGCTTTTGGCTTAAAGAGTCGTCAACTAACTAAAAAAATTACTGTTAGTGAAAATGGCACTTTTGAAGTCGATGGGCTTATGCAGGGAAAATGGTTAATAATGGCGGATATACCTCATGGTAAAAATACGACTCACTCACATGCGTATGTTGAACACCGCTTCGAACTAAAACATGGAGAAAATAAAGTTGATTTAGGACATATTATTTTAAATGTTAATAAACCTCCCCTATTAGAGACTGGTGACTTGGCACCAGAATTTACAGCACAGGATTACAAAGGTGGACAATTTAAATTATCTGACTTTCGTGGCAAATATGTAATAATTGATTTTTGGGCGACTTGGTGCTTTCCTTGCTTAGGCGAAATACCCAACTTAGAAGCCGTCTATAAAGAATTTGCAGGAGAGCGCTTTGAAATTATTGGACTCAGTGTCGATAAGACATTCGACGATGCAAAATCATTTTTAGACAAAAAACCGTCCCCCTATAAGCATGGCTACTTAGGAGATCGAGATAATGCTCAGGCCTATAAAGACTACGGAATTGATCTCATTCCCGCGATTTGGCTTATTGGACCCGATGGCAAGGTTGTCGCTCGGGACTTACGCGGGGACGCTGTTCGAAAAGCAGTAGCTAAGGCAATTACAGGAACCGAATGATGCTAGAGTTATGCCACGTAGGTTAGGTGGCTCTCTGGCAGGTTTCCAGTAACCCATTCACTGATCACACAAGCAGTGAATGGGTCTAACCATTTTATATACAAATGGTTAGATCGTTTAGGGATTTGCCATTATACAGATCTTCAGGTAGACAGTTTATTTTGTGACGAATGAATCAGCAGCGGCCATAGTGTTATGTAAAGCAGCCCTATAAGGACTACCAATGACAAACACTGCTCATCCTGTCACATCAGATGCATATCTGCTTAAAGCCCATGTAGCAGGAAACGCCGACGCATTCCCATCACTCTTTGAAATGCATCATGGCATGGTGTACCGCACCTGTTTACGCATACTTAAAAACCACTCCGATGCCGCCGATGCGACCCAGGCAACATTCATTATTTTAGATAAGCGCAGTAACACTTTAATAAATGATATAAATTTGGGAGGCTGGTTATACCGAACCGCTAGTTATGTATCTCGCCAACATATTCGTTCCGTAGTTCGTCAGAAGAAAAGAGAAAAAGAGGCGCAGGCTATGCAGGATGATAGTACGGATCA
>JAHEDF010000261.1 GCA_024641365.1 Planctomycetota bacterium
GCCCCACCTAATTTGGCACCCGCTTCTTGTCCCAATCGCTCAACCACCCGTGGATTAGCTGTGCTTTCAACAAAAACGGTTGGAATTTTGTTTTCGCGTAGCGTCGCAATTAACTGAGAAAATCGCGCTGGATCTGGTTCCTGGCCAGTTGTGATGCCCTCAACCGGAATGACCTGTAATCCGTACGCACGGGCAAAATAAGATAATGCATTATGGCTGGTCACAAGCACACGACGCTCAGAAGGTAAAGTCGCAATTTGCTTTTTTATCCAAGCATCAACTACACGTAAGTGAGCTTGATATAACTCTGTCCAGGCAGCGTAATCTGATGACCCTGCCGGATCAATTTTGACCAATGCGTCTCTAATATTGGCTGCGTATTGCATGCCATTTTTTGCATCATGCCATGCGTGTGGATCTTGATCATTATTATGTGCATGTCCGTCATGTTTATGTTGACCTGCTGTCATTGGCTCAACACCTGCCGCTGCATTTATAATGCGCTCTCGCTTAATGCCGGATGCAGAAATTAATTGTTCAAGCCACCCTTCATAACCAAGACCGTTGACCACGACGACCTGAGCTGAGGCAATTAAACGCACGTCATCGGGTGTTGGTTGAAAAGTATGCGGATCTGTCCCGGACGGGATCAGGCTAATGGCCTCAACGCGAGTGCCGCCAACATGCACAGCAATGTCTTGCAAAATGGTCGTGGTGCAGACGACTCGAATAGGTGTCTGTTCTCCTGCATAGAGAGGAAAAACAGCGAACAGAAGCAGCATGAAAAGGCGCATGTACTACTTTGTATTACCAGCAATGATGCGAGCAAGCCTGAAAACGGTGGCAACTTACGGTGTTCTGGGCAAACGATTTGTGCAGTGGGCCGTACCGTTTACCCCCTCTTGCCCCTTTTTTCCGACTCCCAACCTCGCCGACCATGGGCACAACGCCAACACTCGCACACGCCGCTAACAAGGGATCACAGGTCAATCGGTTCCTGTTTATCGCTTTAATTGTTTTAACCGCCGTTTTGTTTCCGCCCTTTGCTACACGCCAGCCCTGGCATGAAACCTTTTCGGCTTATTTTATAGCCATTGTTTTAGAGGCCGTGCCGTACATTTTAATTGGCTCATTATTGGCTGGCTTAATCGAAATGTTCATGCCGGCTTCATTGTTGCCGCGCATTACCAAACGCTTGGGACTACTTGGTATTCCTGCAACAGCGATTGTCGCTCCAGCATTTCCTGCCTGTGAATGCGGCGTGTTAGCGGTTGCTCGTGGATTATTACGCAAAGGCCTACCGCTCCCACACACCATTACTTATTTATTGGCTGGCCCTATTTTAAATCCCACTGTTTTATTCACCACCTGGTTAGCATTTCAAGATGCTCGTTATCCCATATTACGCGGAATCGGTGGATTATTAGTTGCAATAATTATTGGCTATATTGTTTGGCGCATATCATCAAAACGTATTTTATTACCACAGGTAGTCGCCTCATTAGAGCGCGGTGAACACAGTCATGAACATAACCATGACCATAACCACGACCACAGTCATGATCATAATCATAACCATGACCACGCACATGGTGACGGATGTGATGATGGGTGCGGTCACGATGACAAACCGGCTCTCAATTTAGGTACCGCATTAAAAAAATCAGCTGGCACTTTAGCAAAACCACGTCGTTCACTACGAGCGACTTTTGGCCAGCTATCAAGTCATGTGCTTGATCATTTCCTCGAAATGGCAGCCTTTTTCTTAATGGGTGTATTTATTGCGGCTGCGATGAAAACCTATTTTGGCAATGCCGCCTTCGCAAATTTTGCAGATAATATTGTATTAGCATCATTAGCTATGATGCTCACCGCTTTTATTTTATCGCTCTGTGCAGAAGCGGATGCCTTTGTGGCCGCATCATTCAAAGACATGTTTCCCATCGGTGGACAAATGGAACCGCTAATGGCTTTCTTAGTTTATGGTCCGATGTTCGATATTAAATTATTTTTGATGTACCGTTTAGTGTTCCGTACAGGATTTATTATTGCCATTGCCGTTGCACTGACCGTTTTAACTCTCGCGTATGTCATTTTCCTTGTACCCGTGCTTAATCGCCTGTTACTAGACATAGGCATCGGGACGGGGCCATTATGAGCGTACCTCGTATTGTGCAGTGCATTGCATGGATGGCATTTTTGTCTGTGTTGCTTATAGGCGGTGGATACACGTCCTATATTGCCAGCTTTCAAAGTTGGATTCTTATTTCTGCAACCGGCATTTTTGCGCTCTTAGTTTTATGCGATGCACTTTTTAATAGTCGTCATCATCATGATCATAGTCATGATCATCATGACCATGATCACGGCACACCGGTTGATCAGTGGATTCAAACCGTCATCCACGCGATTCCACTATTTTTTATTTTAGCCATTGGCGTTACCTCATTAGGTTCACAACAAATTGTGTCGCTTATTCGCCCAGCGCCTTCTAGCGTTACGAATAACGCACATTTTTCTGCTGCTTCGACACTAAATAATAATAACAGCACAACAACCACAACGAATAAAACAGATAATACTGCAAACAATACGGATCCAGCAACGCGGCCATTTATTGATGATCCCTCCAATCCAGAACCAATAATTCCCGTTACCAATCCATTAGAAGACCCGGTTCTCGCTAACACACCCGTAGTGCCGCTGCAATTAATGGAATTATATTATCCTAAAAAACATCCCGATGTCGTTCGCGTTGAAACCATTGGCCGCTTAATGGTGCCGACAGAAGAAGAATTAAAGAATGTGCCTCCTGAGATGGATCGTGCCGATCTTAAATTATTATTGTATCGCTATGTTATGACCTGCTGTGCTGCTGATGCCGCTCCGGTGTTTGTCGTGCTCAGAAATCGGGAACCTGGCGGCAAATTAGTCGCTGATGTCTGGGTCAAAGTCACCGGAACCTGGGTACATCCCCCAGGATTAGGCGATATGGCTAAAATTGTAGTCGATTCCATCACCGTTATACCCGAGCCCAAAGAACCGTACTTGCAAGCGCCAAAAGAATAAGACCATCATACCTGTTATGATGAGGAAACTAGAAACCGGGCTCGAATTAACTATTTTTTGGAGTCGCTGGTTACAAGCGCCGATCTATGTAGGGCTGATACTTCGCTCAAGTTTTGTATTGTTATAAGTTTGCCAGAGAAGTTATTCACCTGCTCTCCATTACCGAAAAAAGCACGGAAATGGCCTTTCTTTTGGCGGTGCTGACGCTGATTGATATCGCCATGGTCGCTAATTTAATTACCATGGTGGTAATTGGCGGTTACGCCACCTTCGTCCGCAAATTAATGCTAATTCCGCCTCAAATCATCCGTAATGGCAACAGATTAACATGGAGAACCAGAGAACCGAAGAGGAAAGCTGTGCTTTTTTTCAATAACCACAAGATTTCCACCTTGGTATTTCTCCGTTTCTCCGGTCCTCCATGTAAGTGTCTTATTATTTAGGATATAGTGAGCCGGAATTGGTATAAATTTAGATGAAAATACTGATAAACCCGATTGGTTGTCCCATATTGATCCAGGCGCGATTAAAATTAAATTAGCCAGTTCACTAGTTGGTATATCCTCTATTCATCTTTTAAAGAGTTTTATTGAAGTAGGAAATCCCGAACAATTAGCCGATACCGTCACTAAACCAATTACGCCCGATAGTATTTTATGGCAAGTTATTATTCACATGACCTTTGTGGTGTCGACATTACTATTAGCCATTACAGAATATATTATGCACCGTCGTTACCCACGTGAAATGGCACCTTTACAACAACCGCCAAACCGGAATTCGTAATAATAATTTTACTTATTTAACGTTTGAGTAGTACTGCATTCCACCACGCTTCACTGCGTTCATCTATGGTGGTAAAGCCACTATCGTGCAAAGCCTTTTCAACGGTTTGACGTTTACTTTGTGCTACCCCCGAAATTAATAACTGTCCGTGTGGCAATAGTGACGTCAGCTTTGGATCTGCAGCAACCAGCAAAAGTAAATCAGCATAT
Organism: Planctomycetota bacterium; assembly: GCA_024641365.1. The sequence goes on from JAHEDF010000261.1 coordinate 4,065, forward strand.
AAATTGGCAATAACAACCTCGACCGTACCGCAATCGACATCGTGTAATAAATCTGAGGTTACCACCTGAGCTGATGTGAAGCCATTTAATTGACAGGATTCCTTTGTCGAACGCACCGATCCTTCATCTATATCACTAAAATAAACGGTTTCCGCGCCTTGTTTATAAGCCAAAATCCCCAAGACACCGGTCCCGCATCCTAAATCAAGTACGCGCTGATTTTTCAAATCCATACCACGCAATATATCCGCAGCCATGCGGGTACTGGGGTGATGACCATCGCCAAATGCTGGTGATGGCGGAATATGTATAATTAAATCATCTGCCTTTGGTGCCATGGTGCCAGCCGGGTCTACCCATACACCCGGACAAATTTCACATGGCTGTCCATCTAGGACATTTTCTAACAGGGAACGTTCACTCACCACGTGGTGTGCCTGATCATCTAACCCTAATATTCCTAACGCCGCTATTACCGCGTCCGGAAACACACCGTGTGCGCCATACAATTCAACATCAATGCGACCATCATGACGACTGGATAATGCATAGGCGGTAAACCCAGCAGCAGAAAAAGCGGCAGTGAGAGCGGCTTCATCACCAGCAGCCATTACGACTTTATAAACGGCGTATTCCATGTGTATAAATCTACACAAAGCTAATTTTTTGAAAACTAATTTATAATTTTACCGCTCAGCCGTAACCATAATAGGAATAACTTTCCAGCGCGGGTCTTGCGGAGCAGAATCTAATAATACCACGGCACCTTTTGTTCGCGCGACAAGTTCCAATGCATTTTCCGCACTCGTCGCCTCTAATGGCATTGATCCAGATCCAGCAAAAACTAATCGCTTCCATCCTCTCATTAGTAAACTGCGATCACGACCAGTCACATGCGATAAATGCAAATCAGCTGAAGGATCAACGGCCATGACTAAAGTAACAGGACTGCCATCTGCCCAAATCGTCGAGCGGCCAAGCAACAACATATTAATTCTTTTTAAATCAATGTCTTTTTCACTGACGTCGGCATTAATAACCGCGACTTGTGCTGATGCGGGCATCAAGCAACTCAGCAGCACGACTATGGCTATTATTCGCAACATCGGGTTCTCGGCGGGTAGTAATCCCATTTCGAACGCCGATTCAACTACTGTTTTGGCTTTTGGGAAACCTGATGGTGAAGGACTGTTACGCACCTCCCCCATCAGGTACGCATCATTTTTAGTGATCGCCTTTAGGTAAACCGAGGCTCACCTTGGATTTATTGCCATCGACATCAATTTCGACCCATACTTTTGCATCTGCAGGGATTGGCTTCGGCACTTCTGCATGCACACACAAATCACCCTCTTCTTTGTGTGATTTGCCCTTTACCGAACCTTTTCCGCTTTCGATGCCGATCCACCCGCGCACCACACCAGCAGGCAACTCACCCTTAGGTGTTAATTTGATTTCCACTTCTTCGCCTGGATGTACGTCCCCAATTAAACTAACAGTGAACGCAACGCCATTTAAAGTCGCTTCTCCAACTGCAACTGCTTTTTCATGATCATGCTTATGATCAGCTTTTTCCTCCGCTAATAAAGGCGCGGAGAAATAAACTGGAGTGGCAACTGCAGCAAAAAGTGCACTTGCGATGATAAGATTTTTTATGGACATAAGATAGTCTCCTAAGGACGTGTTGGTTAATGAACAGAATGGTCAGCACTGCAAACAAAAAAAGATGGTGATTAAGAGGTGCATGTCTCACGGTTGTTCCAGCAATTCATCACGTTCATCTGCAGCTGAATTAGCGACAACCGCTTCGGAACGACAAAACCAAACATAACCAGCTGGCACAACAAAGAGATTGAGCATCGTCGACGTCACCAAACCACCTAACACGACGGCTGCAAGCGGGGCAAGTAATTCACTCCCAGGCT
>JAHEDF010000262.1 GCA_024641365.1 Planctomycetota bacterium
TGCAGACGGAGAAAATCCACAAAGTATCCTCGCGAGCCGCAGCAGTGTAGCTGAAGGCGCGTGGACATGCCGAGCAGCAACACTGCTTGGTGAACAACATGGTATAGAGCTCCCTATCGCATCTCAGGTGGCAAAAGTCATTTGGGATGATACACAAGTCACCACCGCGATGGAAAACCTCCTTACGCGAACACCCAAGGAAGAAGACGCATGAATAAGTCGGCCCTGAGCCCCGTCCTCGCGACCGTCTGCCTCGCGACCATGTCTGTCGGCAGCGCCGCTGCTGTGGACACAGATTTACAAGTCGGACCATCCGACTTCAGAGTCGGTGCCGAGCTCGCTAATAAACATTATGACCATGGTCGCATTCGTAATGAAAATGTGACAGCCATTGGTCACTTAGACGCCCGTTACTGGGACGTCGGCTTTCATGCTGACTATTACATGGCGATTAATAGTGATCGTTCACAGCCGCAATCAGTAGCAGCCTTTGAAACCACGCAAATAAATTTAGGCGTCGATTATTTAATCGAAATGGAAGATATTTTCCAGATTCTGCCACATTATAATTTTTCTACTTATCCAAATTGGCGCGAAGCACCGTATAAAAACGATATACACTGGCTCGGTGTGGATGCGTGGTATTTATTGCCAATTCAAGGCATGGAAATCGGTGCGAGCATTGATTATAATCCGCTTTATAATTCACGTCGTGACGACTACACTGGTGAGGGCGGCGGTCATGGACATGACATCCGTTCGGCATTGGCTGCTCGTCAATTTATTCAAAACGCACCGTTGGATGTCCAATTCTTCCAAGTGCTGAACTTTGCGAACAGTAGTTACAAAATGAGCTTTTTTGGCTTAGATGATGAAGCTGGCGTAACCACCTTTGATCTCGGCTTGCGTTATGTGACGCCATTCTACCTCAATGAACTCTGGATCACTGCACGTCTAGAAGGTCATTTCTGGTTAGAAAATGATGACCGCGAAGCATTGCGCGCAGCTGGCCGCAACACCAGTGAAGTCATCATGGCCGTTGGTTTTGAATGGAAACCTGAATCTCGCTAATTTTTTAAAACGAAACGAGTGAATAGAAAAGGCCATCCGCATGGGTGGCCTTTTTATTTTATGTACACTTTAAAAATTGCATGATTGTGAAACCAATTCCGGCTCAATAGATCCTAAATAATAAGGCACTTACATGGAGGACCGGAGAAACGGAGAATTACTAAGGTGGAAATCTTGTGGTTATTGAAAAAAGTACCGCTTTCCTCTTCGGTTCTCTGGTTCTCCATGTTAATCCGTTGCCACTACAAATGATTTGAGGCGGAATTAGTATGAGAGTGATAATTCGTCAAAAGCGGTGAAAACCAGGGTTTTCACCGCTTTTTTGCATTACCGATTTTAATCAAAAAATTCTTACGGGGCTTGCCAAGGCGTTGAACCGCCTCGTTGAATATGTAAACGTAAAGCTGCGGCTAATTCATTAAAAATACCTTTCTCTTTTTTTGCCAAGTCCGTAGTTTCTCCAGGGTCATTACTAATGTTATATAATTCATATGGTTGGAATGGTGAATTTTGTAATATTTTCCAGTCCCCACGAATGAGGGCATGATAAGCTTTTCCTTGGTACGTATTATTGCCCTCGCGACGCACAAAGTAGAGATCACGTTGTTCAGTTATTGTTCCGCCATTTAAAATAGGAATTAAACTAATGGCATCTATGTCAGATGATTTTGTAGCTCCAGTAATTTCCAAACAGGTGGCAAAAATATCAAACGTTAATCCAGCATAATCGCTGGTTGTACCTGGTTTCACATGCCCTGGCCAGCGCACAGCAAAAGGCACGCGTACGCCACCATCGTAATGACTTTGTTTACCGTCACGCCAAGGATCATTATTTTGTGCATGTGGCAGTGAGCCCCCATTATCTGATGTAAAAAATACCAGTGTATTTTTATCGAGCCCACTGTCCTGCAGGGCTTTTAACACCACACCAATCCGGTCGTCTAGATGTTCAACAAAAGCAACATTCTTTGCGCGCTTGTCAGCTAATTGCGGGAGACGTTGTTTGGTTTTTTCCAAATAGTCAGCTGGTGGTTCAATTGGAAAATGTGGCGCATTAAAAGCGAGATAAAGAAAGAATGGTTTATCATTTTTTTCGGCTCGCTCACGAATAAATTCTGCTGCCCAATCGCTAAATAAATCGGTTGCATGACCTTTGGGGTCAATTTCCTGATCATTAAAGCGCATATAATTAAATCCTTCACGACGATGCGTCATATAAGAATCCATCATATCGCCCAAGAATCCTTTGAAAAAAGTAAAGCCACGCTCATTTGGCGTATTGGGCGAGGATAAGCCCAGATGCCATTTGCCTATAATACCAGTGTAATACCCCTGTTTATTCAGCTCATCAGCAATCGTGGGTACTTGTGCAAAATAGCCCCACGAATCTTTCGGCTTGGTGCGAATAACTCCTGGGACACCAACGCGGTCTGCGTAACGACCAGTTAGCAATGCTGCGCGCGATGGTGAACAAACAGTACAATTTGCACGCATGCGCGTAAACAACATCCCCTCTTTGGCGATACTTTCGATATGCGGTGTGCGGACATCGGACTCATGATATAATGTTACATCACCGTAACCCTGATCATCCGTGTAGATGATAAGAATATTAGGACGCTCAGCAGCTGCTAGGAATGCAGTCATGACGCAAAGCAACATGCAGCGGATTACAGATCGATAACTCATGGATTTTCCCTGACGGTGCTGTGATTTATGAAGTACTAGTTGCTAGCATTGTGCTTTAAATGAGTTACACCATCCTCAAATTTTTTAAGAGCGTATGCATGCAACATGCAATTCAAACAACGGTGCTAATACCACCACATAGGAAATATAATTGTATCGTTAATAAATTCAAAGAGATAAATTATGCTTACACTCTGTGTAGTCCTGGTTTTCCCGACTCTACGACAAAGCTAGCAGCCGTAGAAATAGGAGCCCCAAGTTTATCAACAAATGGCACGACACGGAAATCGCATTGTAGTTGTTTTTGTTGCACATTGACCAGTAAGTAGCCGCGTTGCGCATTATGGAATTTAACAAACGGGTTTTCTGCGTAAGTTTCTTTAAGTGTCTTTGGCGTTGCCGTGCCATTACCGCCAGATGAAATAGAGGTGCCGACAAATTCGCTCGCTATGACTTTCCCGCCTAATCCATCAAAATCGCCAATTAATTCGTTGGCCCAATTACTATGAATATCCCCTGCTAACGTAACCGGATTAGCGATTTTATTATCATGTAAATATGTTAACATTTTTCGGCGCTCAAATTCATAACCGGGCCATTGATCCATGCTAAAAGTCTGCTCAGGCCCAGCTTTACGATCTACTCGCGCAATCATAATTTGCTGTGCTAAAATATTCCAGGTGGCGGTCGATTTTTTCCAGCCATCACATAACCAAGCTCGTTGTTGTTCCCCTAATAAGGTTCCTTCAGGATTCATAACTTCTGGAGAGGGTGGTTTATTGCCATCACCGCATGGCTGATCGGTGCGATATTGCCGCGTATCGCAAACATCAATTTGCGCTAACTGGCCTAGCGCAAAGCGACGATAAATCTGCATATCATGGCCACGTGGTTGAGCCGAACGACGCAGTGGCATACTTTCATAAAATGCTTGGTAGGCTGCGGCTCGACGAGCGGTATAAACTGCTGGATCAATGTCTTTTTCCTCTGAAATCAGACCTGCGCAATTATTATCAAATTCATGATCATCTGGCGTCACAATCCATGGTGCAGCCGCATGTGCTTGACGCAGTAATGGGTCGGTCCGGTATTGCGCATATCGATTACGATAATCAGTAACAGACATGCATTCATCACCGCTATGTTTACGATATCTGTTATCCTGTCCTTTATATTCATAAATATAATCGCCTAAAAATAAAACCGCATCTGGTTCGTCTGAACACAGATGTTGATAAGCCGAGTACAATCCCTGTTCATAATTATGACAAGAAGCGACTGCCAAACGAATGCTCTGTGGCATGATTGCTAATGCTGGCAATGTGCGAGTTCTTCCAATTGGACTCACATAATCACCAACCATAAATCGATACCAATACCACCGTTCTGGTTCGAGTCCGTTCACTTCAACATGTACGCTATGACCCGCAGCAACGTGAGCGATCGCTTCGCCTTTTTGTACAATTTTGGAAAAACCTTCATCATGTGCCACTTCCCATAATACTGCCACAGCATCGTGAATAACTCCACCGCCATGCAGTGGATCTGTAACAATGCGTGTCCAAATAATGACACTGTCAGCAAATGGATCACCAGAGGCAACCCCGGATTGAAATGGATCATCGGAAAATTTGGGATTCCGGTTTATTGATTGTGTACAAGCCCATAAGTTAGATGTGGCAAGTGCTGCAGTCGCCAATAAAAAAGCACGGCGATCTAAGGTATATCGCATATGTAAGCTCCAAATGATGTTTAGCGCGGTAACTATTAATGACCAGCTGAGTGTCAAAAAATGTTACCCAAAAGGCACCGTACTGTTGTTTGCTCGCTATTAATGGCTGTAGTATTTTGATTTGGACTTAGCACCTCTATCCAATTCCTAAGTTAGCCACATAGAGTGAGCCACATTAACAGCACACTTGGTTCAGTTCGGTGCGCTCAAGATCTTGGCAAATGGTTACCTGACCCACCATAGCACTCGAGAAAACGCCATGTCTATATGCGGACAAAAAGATCGTGGGAAAAGGCTGTTTATGATAAATGAACAATACGTTACTGTACTGAAAACGACTATTATGCGCTCTCTTTTCCTGATTGTTTTACTTATCAGTTCTATGGCTACTGGGACTGCCGCAGTTGCTGATAATTCCGAGAACACACAGGTGTCATTTGATACCACGAAACGTGTACTGTGGACGACATCACGCGTTCGCGGCGCTCCTGAGCCCCCATCCCTCTACACGACTCAGCGTTTATATCCAAACCTCACTTTTGACAGCCCTGTCGATCTCCAATTATCTCCAGATAAAAAACATTGGTATCTTTCATTACGTAATGCAGAAATTCTCACCTTCCCCGTCGATAATCCAAATGAAGCCACATTACTGATAGCATTAGGCAATAAACAATTGCCAGGACATTTACGTGGAAGCACCTATAGCTTAACGTTTCATCCGCAATTTGCTACAAATGGTTATATCTATGTATTTTTTAAGGAACCACGTCCTGATCCAGGTCATAGTTATGTCATTCGTTATACGATAAAAAATAATGAAGCAGGCATTCCAACCATCGTTAAAAATAGTGAATGTCAGATTATGCGATGGCCATGCGGCCAAGACCATTTCGGTGGTTGTTTACGATTTGGCAATGATGGGTATTTATATATCTCAGTTGGCGACGGCAGTTTTTATGGTGATCACCATGAAAGCGGACAAAATCTGAGTGATTACCATGCTAGTATTTTGCGTATAGATGTTGATAAGGTTTCCCTAGGAAAGACCTATAGCGTCCCCGCAGACAATCCTTTTATTACTCTGCACGGAGCCCAACCAGAAATCTGGGCATATGGTCTTAGAAATATTTGGAAAATGAGTTTCGATAGAGTGACCGGCGCTTTATGGGGTTGTGATGTTGGTCAAGATTTATGGGACACCGTGGTGTGTATTGAGCGGGGTGATAATTATGGCTGGTCGGTTATGGAAGGCAGCTATTCTTTTCGTCCAGAACGAAAAGTTGGACCAACGCCAATTAAAAAACCGTTGGTCGATCACGGGCATTTTGAAGCACGATCACTAACTGGTGGATTTGTGTATCGCGGGAAAGCCTTCCCCGCATTAACTGGTGCCTATATCTACGGTGATTTTGATACTGGAAAAATTTGGGCCGTGCGCGCAGAAAAGAATACCGTTACTTGGCATCAAGAAATTCT
>JAHEDF010000263.1 GCA_024641365.1 Planctomycetota bacterium
CCCGTGGTCCGGGCAGAAGCAGTCAGTGTGATTGCTCAATCGGTCGAAGCTGGCAAGCCAACCGGCTTTGATGCTGACTTTGTTCTTTATGCGTTGCGCATGGCCCTTGCCGACTCGTCGTCTGGTGTGCGACGAGCTGTTGTCGAGTCCCTAGCGTTTACTGATTTTTACCGTTTCGATAAGAGTCTTTGGCCGGCATACCTTGATTTGTTCATCGCCGATTCCGATGCCCTGGTGCGTGAGTCGGTCGCCAGCCAGGTCCAGCTGCGCTTTGATAGTGCTGTTGAGATCGATGACGTGGCTTTGGCTGAGATGGTTAAGTGCTTGCTTCAGGCGGCGACTACCGATGCCGAGCCACGTGTACGCGGACAGTCGGCATGGACCATTGGGCATATCTTGCGAGACATGCGGCAACTAGGCAAAGAAAGCAAACGTGCTGGCAATCCGCGTGGGCTCGACCTCGCACAAATTGAGTCGGCATTGCGCGATCACAGCGCCAAAGAGGCCGATCCCCGGGTGCGGGCCCTGATGAGCGAAGCGCTCAATCCGATGCCGACATCCAAAGGGCCCACCATGGCCATCTTCGACCCCGTGCCGGATCGCCGCAAACCGCCGCCAACTGCCACTGAACCGGCGTTACCCGCACAAAATGTCAACGACTTCTAAGTGGTGCGCGTCAGTGTCCTGACATGCTATCCTGTGAATAAATGTCGGTGCCAAATGTGTTTAATTAAGAGCGTGGCTTCACCGCTCCCTAAGAAGTTTTTCTGGCGAAGGATATACCCCGCGTCTCGTTAGTGTGGTCGCTTCCTGCGTTGAGCCTAAAAACCGCATTAGAAATTCATTATTATATCTAAATCTTAAGCGGAAATAGTTTTACATCAAATAAGGGATTCACCCAAAAGGTGATTGTAAAAACCGCAAGAGTGCCCCAGATGCAAGGGTGAAGCAGGTTGCCGAAGGCAATTAGGCACCGCCTAATTCCTGCGTAACAAGACGATGCTAAGTGCCCTGCTAAGGGTATTGCAGCGCCAAGTGAGGATGAGGCAACGAAGCAGATGGGGTGCTATTGCGGTTTTTAGGTTGAGTAAAAGCGAGAACGAGAACCGACGGTGCGCGCGGTGAAAAAATTTGAGGCAAACGGTCAGTGACCGGGCACTCATTTTAGTAATCACTCCAGGAACTCCTTGATGGACCTCGCTGCCCACATGGTTGGCCATTCGCCTGCTGCTGACCAATACGTTCGTAATTCCAATCTGGGATTGCTTTTACCCAATTGCGACCACGTGGCGATGGGTGCCCTGGATCAAAAGCATGCTGACGTCAATAACAGCATCGCTTGGCGTGCGGCCGCCAGCGGCTACCGAACCGACGTTACCCGCACAAAACGCCAACCATTTTTAAGTGGTGCGCGTCAGCATTTCGAATTTCCGTCCGCCAAATCACACTAAATACGAGCGTTATGTGACCTCATGACGCGTACTTCGTTTTCAGTATAATTTCGCTCTACCGAGACGTTAATATTATCAGGCATGTCACCGTGTTACCATCGATTTCCACTGGAGTCCCAATGCGTCACCACAACCGCTTCGCCACGAGAGCCGCTAGTACCTTAGCCATCCTAACTGCACTCGTACTATTGTTCTGCCCGACTCACGCTTATGCAGCTACAGCTGCCAATATTCCCTACTTGAAGCCTGAAATATCAAATGTCCCGAGTATACCTGACTTGACTAAGGGTGACTCCATTGGCCGAGCTCACGATTGGAACTTGGGACCGACAGGGGCACGCGGCTGGATGTGGGGGTGGTTACTGCGTACTGATTTGGCTCGCCAAATTTACATTACGAAAATTGATGCAGGTTCGCCAGCGGCAAGCGTGCTGAAAGTGGGGGATGTTTTACTCGGGTTAAACGGAGGACTGTTCACGAGTGATGCCAGAATCGCACTGAGCAATGCCATTACGGAAGCTGAAAAGACGGCAAACAACGGACTTCTAAGGCTTACTCGGTGGCGGAATGGCACGACGACGACAGTGACTATTACGTTGCCAGTAATGGGCGATTATAGCCAATTATCGCCCGTAGGCTGCAGCAAATCGAGTGCCATCATGCAGCGTGCCTGTGCGCATATTGTGAGCAAAGGACTTGGGAGTGAGGGTGGTTATAAAGAGATATCGAATTACGTTAACGCATTAGGACTGCTCGCCACTGGCGATACTCAGTATAGTGCCATTTTGAGAACCTATGCGCGTCAACTCGTACCGCGCACTACATTCGGCTCGTGGAACTGGGATCCCAGTTACATGAGCATCTTCTTGTGCGAATATTACTTGGTCACTGGGGATGCCGAGGTGCTTCCAGAGATCAATCAACTGGCAAATTTTCTTGCCAACTCGCAGAATTTAGTTGGTGCTTGGGGGCACGCTGCACGAATGCCCAACGGCAATATAGGCGGATATGGGGCCTTAAACCAAGTTGGACTGGCTGCCGCTCTCGCTCTTACGCTGAGTAAAAAATGTGGCGTTGCTAATTCCGCTGTCGATTTGGCCAATGAGAAAGCAAAAATTTATTTTCGCCGGTTTGTCGACACTGGAACGATTCCGTATGGCGATCATGCCCCTGTGTCATGGCATGATGACAACGGGCGTAATTCTTTGGCAGCTGTATTTTTTGATCTGAATGGAGAAGGACCTGCGTGTACGTATTTTGGGCAAATGACGGTAGCTTCGTACGGCGAGCGAGATTTAGGTCACACCGGAAATTACTGGAGTTATCTCTGGGGGCCCCTTGGAGCTCTGCGTTCCGGCACGGAAGGAGCTGCGGCATTTCTCAGAGAGCAGCACTGGTTTTTTGACCTTGAACGCCGCTGGGATGGCGGGTTCCAATATCAAGGTGGTGCCGACATGGGCGGTCCCGGTTTGGGCCGAGCCGAACACCAATACGAAGACTGGGACGTGACGGGTGCCCGCGTACTGATGTATGCAATGCCACTTAAAAAGCTCTATATCACTGGCAAGAGTGCGTCTTCCATGACGGCGCTGACCGGCGCAGCCTTGGATAAGACCATCCAGAGCGGCCGGGATTTTAATTATTGGTACGCCTTAAATCAATTGACTCGTGACAGCTATGATGACCTGTCTGTTGCAGAGCTACTCACGCGACTCGATTCATGGTCAAATTTTCAGCGAGATCGTGCTGCAAAAGCGCTGAGCAGAAAAGCTAGTCCGCCAATTGCCAGCTACCGTAGCATGCTGATGTCGAGCAATCGCAATACGAAATTGGGTGGTCTTTTTGGCTTGATGTATATGGGCACGGCGGCACTCCCGGCAATGAATGATGTATCTCCGTTACTGGCCAGTAGTGATATTTGGATTCAGTTTCACGCCGGTAAGGTGCTGTGCGGCATTGGGGCACCGGCTCGCTACATCACTCTTCCCGTTGAATTCAATGTAGCCAGTAGCTCGACTGACCCAAACGATCCACGACGGTTCAGGCAGCGACTTTCCTCCTATGTCCTTTGGGGTAACGGCTATGATGAATTGTCACCCGTAGGTATTCTCGGAATTCCCGAAAATGTAAATATCGTGTCGCTGGTGCCCGCAGTGCGGTCAACAATACGCCATGAACACGCGATCCCGCGTACGGTGCTGTCCCAATGGTTCGAAAAGCGAAATTTCAACGAGCTTGCCCCATTCTGGTTTGATCTGCGTTATGCGGTAGAGAATCAGGCGCCCACTGCGGTGATGTTTAATCATGATTCGCGCAATATTTGCTTGCAAATTCTTGCACAATACCGTTTCAAAGAAACGGTTGATGCGGCCGCCACTTATATAGCGACACAGAAAAATCATGGTGCCGAATACCGCGTTCAGGAAATCTTGAATGTCCTCATCAGTTTTGGGACGGAAGCAAAGCGGGTGCTGCCCAAACTCTACGCAGCGCGGTTAGACTTTCAGGAAAATTGGGGCGAGCAAAAACCTTATGACTTCCCCAATCCTTTTGTGGATCGAATTGTTGCCCAACTCGATGCCGCTATCGCTACCATTGAAGCAACCACGATGCCGCCCGGACCTCTCAAGACAATTTACGATTATTCTATCGTCGTTCTTGAGCCACCAACGGCAAATCCGATTGCAGTAAAGCCCGGTATCTCGACCACGCTTTCGATTACCGCCGTTCAAGGTGAGGACCAAACCATCAATTACACCTGGAGCAAAGTATCAGGCCCTGGTAATGTCATTTTTGGCTCCGCAAATGCACGACAAACGACGGCCACCTGTAATCAGGAAGGTATTTACGTATTCCGTGTCACCATGGAGGACTCTTTCCGAAGAAAAACCGCAGATATGAGTGTCAGTGTTGTGGCCGACGATGAAACAAGAGTGGCGTTCACGACAAGTGGCCAGTCATCAACAAAAGAAAGCGGCACCATGATAGTGACGGCACAGTTGTCAGCGGCTTCTGGTCTACCGGTGACGGTTCCCTTTACGGTAAGTGGCACAGCGACGCTCGGCACAGATTACACGATCAGTGCTAGTCCGATCACGATTCCAGCGGGATCCATGTCGGGTCATGCGACGATCACAATTAATGATGATAAATTCGAAGACGTAAACGAAACGGTGATTTTGACCCTGGGCACACCAACGAACGCAAAAAAAGCCACGCCAAACGTGTACACGGCAACCATCTCGGACGATGATATCGATCTGAAAATTGGGTGGGCGTCAGCGTCGTCGAGCGGCCCAGAAACCACGACAGCGGTGTCTTTGCCGGTAGTGCTGTCAGCAGCATCCACTCAAACCGTAACTGTTACCTACGACGTTGTTGGCGGCACCGCGACTGGTGGTGGTGTTGATTACACACTCGCAAGGGGCGTGCTAACCTTTCCCCCTGGTACTACGGCGCAGTCTATACCTATGACCGTCGTTAGTGATGGAGTCATAGAACGCGATGAAACCGTGCATGTCAGGTTGATCGCTCCGGCAAATGCCACGTTGGGCGCTCCCGATACGCACGTCTACACCATCACCAATCCAACTGACGGTGGATCAACCGGCGGCGCAGGTGATGAGAGCGGAAAAAGTTGTGGGCTTGGATCCGGATTAGGTGCGTTTTCACTCTTAGCATTCATGCTGATGTTAAATAATAGAGACAATATTTAAACGCACGAGCGTCGGGATTGAGCTTGACCCGTTTGTTCTTGTCCTGCTTTGGTAGACCGCCAGATAAGTGAGACTCCATATGTCTGCTTCTTAAAAACGTCCACCATGGCGTACAAACAGACCATCCATCGCGATGTCGGCATCATGAGAAGTCTCACGGGATAGGCACCTGAAATCATGTCTATACTAATTATCTTGAATTAGCTCGCCACCCAGAAGAAGGGCCGCGTTATAACTCACCAACTTTTTTCGTTCTCTTTGATAGGCAATTCTTCCGGAATCTTAATAGTTAAATTTGCAAGGTATCCTTTACCGTCGCTATCAGGAAAGACCCCTTTAGGAATTGAATATAAAACTTCCTGGGACAGGCATCTCGTTCTTCTTTCATGACAAAAACTTATAGCCATCTAAACAAAAAACCAACATATTAAGTAATAAATCGCCGGAGGGCCTTGCCCATAATAACCTCTGAGCGCCAACGGCTCGCCCTATTGGAGCCTGGGGCAGGCGCCCTAGCAGGCTGCTGAAAAACACCAGCCTGCTAGGTATATTAATATATAATTAACAATGAGGGCTGAAGGCCCGATCTATGATGAATATAGATCGGGCCTTCAGCCCTCATTGTATATGCGTGCATTTTACCTTGGGCGTTGCCCAAGGCTGGTATAGGGCGCGCCGTTGGCGCTTGGGTTATGATAACATTTGCGCGTCAATTATTTCATTTTCACATTGCGAAGGTGAGGTAAGTCTTTGTGTCACAGGTGGAAGAATATGCCTGTCCTGTTAGCGCTTATCC
>JAHEDF010000264.1 GCA_024641365.1 Planctomycetota bacterium
ATTATTTGTCGTGGTGAACTGCATCAACAATGTGTAGCACGAGATGTTGCTCTGACTGAAGCTGAATATAATCGCATTATTTATGCAAAGACCGCAGTGCTTTGTGAATTAGCTGGCGAATTGGGAGCCGTCGAAGGCAGCAGTGATCAGCAAAAAGCAGCGGCGGCCTATGGCCGTGCTGCTGGCATGGCTTTTCAAATTGTAGATGACTGTTTAGACTTTAGCGGGGACCCACAAAAAGTTGGCAAAACATTATCAACCGATATTGAGCGGGGACGTTTAACACTGCCGATAATTCGTTTATTAGAGCAAGCTGGTGATAAACGAGCTGACATCGAAAAACGTTTAGTGTCAGTCAACACTCCAGAAGATGTTAACGCTATTCGCTCACTCATCATTGATGGTGGTGGTGTGGCGGCGGCCCTCGAAACGGCTCGCGAGTATGTCCACGATGCACAACGTCAGCTGGGCGTTTTTGGTCAAAGTCCGCATCGACAACGTTTGTGGGACTTAGCTGAGTTCATCGTCGCTCGCGATTTTTAACAAGTTTACTGCATTTTGCCCATTTTTTGACGACAAGAAACTGATATTGCCCTCGTCACTTCTATCCACATTATCCCGCCTGCCTGCCCGACGCGGAGGCCTACGCTTGTAGCGTAGGCGGACCCGACGGTGCCAACGAGCTCGCTATAAGGAAATAACCGGAGTGGAATCTGTACCATCAGATACTGGCGACACTCGCCAGCGACGTTTTGTGCCATTTAACAAGCCTGAAGATTTACCGCATCACCATGGCCCACCTCCGACCATTATAGGTCGCGAGGAACATTCTATCTCTCGCAAAGATATTGATAAAGATTCATTGCGTGTGCTTTATGGTTTAAAAGACCATAATTATGATCCTTATTTAGTTGGTGGCGCTGTACGTGATTTATTAATGGGGCGCAAACCAAAAGATTTTGATATTGCCACCGATGCACGTCCGCGTGAACTACGAAGAATTTTTCGCAATAGCCGGGAAGTCGGTCGTCGCTTTCGTATCGTTCATGTATTTTTTGGACAAAAAAATATTGAAGTCGCTACGTTGCGTTGTGCCGTTGAACAAAGTGATGATAACAACGGCGATTTATACATTGATGATGATAATCAATGGGGCGATTTAGAAACCGACGCTTTCCGTCGTGACTTTACCATTAACGCACTCTATTATGATATTCGTGATTTTTCTATCGTTGATTACACGGGTGGTGTAGCGGATATCCATAATCGCATTATTCGTTGCGTTGGTGATCCACAGGTTCGCTTTCGAGAAGATCCGGTGCGTATGTTGCGCGGCATTAAATTTGCCGCACGTTTTGGCTTTACCTTAGAAGCCGAAACGGAACGCGCATTGCGCGAATTGCAGGGTGAAATATTAAAGGCAAGTCGTTTTCGCGTTACCGAAGAAATATTTCGCATTTTAACCCAGCCAAATCGCACCACGGGTTTAAAAATGTTAGTCGATTATGGCTTTATGGGTGTCCTATACCCTGACTGGACCGTGGCCCTGGGTGAAGAAGGCATTGAACAAGTCATTGATTACTTTACGGCTGTTGATGCGGCCAGTGAAGAGGAACGTTATTTCCCATTAGAAGTTATCACCGCTGGTTTATTTATCCCCCTCTTAGACAGCATTGATTTATCGAGGGATCATTTCCATAAAGTGGCCGCTCGCGTTACCCAAGAAGTTCGCAGCGTCGGTAATCGTATGGATTTACCAAAACGTTTAGTAAATAGCGCCGTCGAAATTTTACGAGGCCAACTCTATTTATTATTCTTTGCCCACATGCCTAAACGTGTTCGCCGCTATGTGATGGCACCATTTTTTGATCTGGTGTGGCGCGTGCACGAACTAGCATTCAGCCGCATGCCTGAATTAGCTGACATCAGTGCTACCTGGCTAGATGCACGACAAGCATGTGGTTCAGCAATTGGCGGTACCGTCAATGCACCTGATCGCCGCGATATTTTTAGTTTTCGTGGGAAAACCGGTGGCGGACGTCACGGCCAACAAGGACGCCGTGAACGGCGAATAAGCCGCGACGCGGTTTTGGATGAAGTGTTAGAAGGCGCAGATGATGAAGGTTTTGACGACGATACCATCGATCAAGAAGCCGCCACATGGGAAGATGGAGACGGTGCCGACAGTTAAATGTCGCGCACCAGTTTAAACATGCCGCGCTATGCGCTGACGTTTGAATTTGATGGTTTGGCTTTTGCCGGGACACAAGAGCAACGTGACAACCAACGCACGTTGCAAAGTGTGTTAATGCATGCACTGACATTATTAGACAGTGATTCAGATGCAGAGATTCGAAAAATACGTTTAGCAAGCCGTTTAGATGCGGGAGTTAGCGCTCACGGTTTAGTGGGAGATTTATTATTACCACGACCATGGTCACCTGTTGCACTTGGAATGGCATTATCCAGCCACTTACCTGATGATGTTGTGGTGCGCAAAGTTGCAGAAGTGAATGAAACGTGGAATGCGAAGACCGAAGCAAAATCAAAAACGTACGTCTACCGAATATGTCGTCGTACCATGCGTCCGGTATTAGATAAACGTTGTTGGTGGGTTCGACGCATAGATTATCCAGAGCGCCTTGATGAATTAGCGCGCTTATTACCCGGTGACCAAGATTTATCCGGATTCGCTTGTTTACGTCGTGATGAATCCGATTTAGAGGATCCCCATAGACGTATTTTAACCACATCATGGCGTCATGAATCAATTGATGGTGAAGAATTTCATACTTTCACCATTACTGGTGAGGGATTTTTATATAAACAAGTTCGTGGCTTAGTTGGTGCCATGTTGTTTGTCGCGCAAGGACGTGCGACAAAAGATGATTTTTGTGCTGCTACAGCGCAAGGTCGCAATGCCCAGCGTATTGGAAATATTGCACCCGCAGCAGGTTTGGTTTTACAGACAATTACGTACGACCCACAACCTACATGGATAACGATCTGAGCGTTTTCCACTACCTTGACCCAAGCGTTTATAGAATAAATTACACGATCATCTCAGGAGAACATGCATGGCTGTCGCACTCGTAACGGGAGGATCACGTGGGATTGGTCGCGGTATTTGTTTGGCTTTAGGCGCACTTGGCTGGCGCGTTGTTGTGAATTATGCTGGTAATAAAACTGCGGCAGACGAATGCGTCGAATTAGTTAGGAAGGCAGGCGGCGATGCGTTAGCCGTGCAAGGAGATATTAGTATCAGCGCTGATCGTCAGCGTTTAGTAGATGAGACCTATGCATGGGCTGATCGTCTTGATTTATTAGTCAATAATGCTGGCATCGCGTCCGTTGTTCGTGCTGATATTTTAGAACAACAAGAGGATCATTTTGATCGTTTAATTAATGTGAATCTCAAAGGTCCGTTTTTCCTCACTCAACTTGCCGCTAAGCGTATGGCCACGCAATCGCCGGACGATAATGGTACCCGTGGTCAAATCGTCATTGTCAGCTCAATTAGTGCCTACACGGCGAGCACCAATCGGGGTGATTATTGTATAGCGAAGGCTGGTCTCGGCATGGTCACCCAATTATTTGCTGCACGCACCGCCGAGCAGGGCATCCGCGTTTATGAAGTACGCCCTGGAGTGATTGCCACCGATATGACCGGCCCAGTGAAGGCCAAATATGACGAATTGATTGCAAATGGCCTGACTCCGATCAAACGCTGGGGTCAACCCGCCGACATCGGACGTGCCATAGCCGCTATCGCACGTGGTGATCTACCGTTCTCGACCGGCGAGGTGCTGAACGTGGACGGAGGCTTTCATATGCGCACGCTATAGGGCATGAGCGAGGCATCCCTCAGCACCTGCAGCCAGTGCGGCTCCCCAATTACGACTGACGATCTCAGCGGTGGCTTAGCCGTTCGCGTCGATGGGCAATTAGTGTGTGGAAATTGTGTCGACACCCTACCCGGCGAAGCAGTGGTGCGCATAAATCGCATGCGTGCATTAAAAGGTTTTGAGGTCACCACTTATTTAGTGCCACATCCCTCTGCTCCAAAATTGCATTTATATTCGTTCACTACCTCTGCTAATATTTCTAATCATCGTCGTAAATTAGTAGACGATGGTTTTTTTGATGCGCCAACTTTACCACCACCTGGGCAACGTGTTGAAATTCCGCCTGCACCAAAACCCACCAGCAATGATCGGGTTGCGCCAAATTTAAAACCACCAGCAAAATTAATGTGGCTAGCAGCTGGAGCCACTGGCATTATTTTATTAATTATTGCATTCATAATCGCTTCACTTGGAAAATACGATAAAGATCCAAAACAAATTGCTGGAAACACAAATTCGCAAACTGAGGCAAAACCACCTGCACCTGAGAAAACACGCTTTGATTATCCGGTAGATCCCCAGGAGGCCTGGCAATTAAGCTCTCAAGATCGTGACTGTCCTAATATGGTTCGGCAAACGATTGCCCAAGAATTAATTCGTCTCCGCTCACGACAATTAGACGCTGCTGAAACAGCACTCGCTGAACGTCGCATTGAAGACGCATCCACCTTAGCGCGTGGTCTGGAATTACCCGATGATATTACTTTTCGCGCTATTCGTGAACGCGAGATAGATTTACAAAAACGTATCGTTGCCAGCCAATCTCTTGCCGTTGTGACACCACCCCCACCACCGCGACCAGAACCTGTTGCGCAACCACAGCCGCAGCCACCTATTCCACCGACCCCAGATCCAGTTCAACCGGTTACCCCACCAAATGAACCACCTGCCGAGCCACCTAAACCAAATCCAGCACCGCAACCAACAAATCCAGCGACGGTGCCAACGCCGGAACCGCCACAACCTACGCCGAATAATACCACACCACCAGCGCCAGAAAATTCCATACCTCCGAATATCCCAGACAAGCCAATCGAACCAGAAATAGATCCTGGCAAAATTACGTTGTGGAGCGGAGAGTTTATTACCACAGGGCGAGATAAAAAACCGTATGCGATCGCATTCGATGGAACCGATTATATTCCAGATGGTTGGCCAGGTGGCATGGGCGAACTGACTCGATCAACACGCGTGCGAGCTTTAAGTAGACATGGTTTATTTTTAAATCTCAATAAAGCATCTCTAAAAAATGGTGGCCTGTGTGTATTATTACACCCATTACGCCCTGATCGCAAAACCTTGTCAATTGCGATGACAAACAGCAAAGGGAAAAACATAAATTTCCCTCCCGTTACTTTTGAAGATAGTGCGTGGACTACCGTTGTTTTACCCATTCCTACTGATGCTAGTTTCGATGCTAACGAAATAGTTTCTTTAGCATTTACCGATGATGATGCCGCTGCGTCTATTCCAGAAGATAGTGGTTTTATCCTTGGTAAATTAGTGCTCGTTTCTGGTCGTTCGCCAAAAATAGAAGACGCAAGGTTAAGATCATCGGCTCTGGTTAAAGACGATGATCGCTCACGTAATTTTTCACGTGCACTTGATATTATTGCCCGCAATCGCAAACGGACGTCTTATAAAAAATTACTCGAAATAGATCGCATCCGTACCGTTGTTACCGGGCCATGGGCAACAAATACGCAAATTAAAACTGAATTAATTAACCTTGTTAAGGCCGTCAGTAATCATGAGTCTCCTCAGACTGCCTTTGTGCCTGGGACACTCACTGAATCTTGGCTTGATGCGATGGTCAAAGGCCGCAATGCTCCCCTAGATCCAGTGCAAACGCATCTCGCAATATGGTGGACAGGTGGATCAGAAATTCAGCACTGGCCGGATGCCGATAATGCCGTTAATGATTTTTGGAAACGTCGCATTAATCAAATGCTTGATAATGGTATATTGCCAATTGTTGTGTTGGGCCCTAACACCCAAAGCGATATTAATCGTAAATCGGCAGAAGCTATGTGGGAAAAATTCCCATCCATTAGT
>JAHEDF010000265.1 GCA_024641365.1 Planctomycetota bacterium
CTAACTCTTTTCCAGTCCCGCTATCGCCTTCAATTAATACATTCGCGTCACTTGATGCGACTTGTTTGATCATGGCTTTCACATGGCGTATTGCGACAGAGCTGCCGACAATACGATCTAAGGCTTCGTCATAACCAAGTTCACGACGTAAGGCTTTATTTTCTCGTGTGGTTACCGCATGTCGCACAGCACTTTCAACGGTGGCCTTTAAACGAGAGAGATCGACTGGTTTAGTTAAATAATTAAAGGCACCTTGTTTGATAGCCGCAACAGCGGTTTCCTCATTGCCATGTCCAGTTATTAGAATCCATGGTACGCGACCAAATTTCTCATGTGCTAATTCCATAGTGGCAAGGCCATCTAAATTCGGCAATTTTAAATCACACAAAACGGCATCGACAGCAGCCGCACTCATTTTAGCTAAACCTTCTTCGCCGCTATTCGCTTTTAAAACATTGTGGCCATCACCTTCTAAAATATCCGCATAGGTATCTCGGTTTCCAATGTTGTCATCGATAATCAGTATATTTGGCATAAAGTGGTTCGTGTAAAAGGTGAATGATTAAATTTATTTCGAAGACTTGCTAGGTTGTGTTGCTGAGCGTGTTTTTTTGGTTCGACGCCGACGTGACCGCGTAGTTGGGGTCGTCGTTTTAGTGTCCACATTAATCGAATCATTATCAGGGCGAATTTCTGCTTCGACCATTGGCAGTGGTAATTCTTTTCTGGCTTTTGCTGGTCCTAAGGTGGTTGGGAATTCAAAAGTAAAACTAACACCACGTAATGCATCACTGCTGGCGGTAACTGTGCCATGATGTAATTCGACTAACCGTTTTACGATAGCGAGCCCGAGACCAGTGCCATCATCTTTGCTAGTTAAAAATGGCTGAAATAAATGTGCCTCAATACGCTCATCAAATGGGGGGCCATTATTGGCAACAACGATACGCACGACATTTTTTCCACCACGAGTAACGACTAACAGCCGACGGTCATCTTTGCGTAACAGTAAGGCTTCTCGGGCATTGGTAATGACATTGAGAAAAATGGAACGCAAATGACCAATGTCAGCAGCCAATAATTGTAGATTATCATCAGGATGAAATGATGATGTTATTGATGCTTGCTCAAATAGTTCAGTTTGTTCATCTAATAATGTACGCATGAGTTTATTAACATCGACGGCGTCTGGGTCTAAATGTCCAGGGCGAGCAAAACTTAAAAATGACTGGACGACGTTTTGCACATTGCGGGCGCTATCAATTATGCGTTGTAAGCGTTTTTCTTCTTTTTCACGTTCGTTATTTGACAGCGATGGACTCATCTGCTTTTGCATTAATTCAGCATTTAATAAAATAATACCAATCGGATTTTTTAATTCATGAACTAAGCCGCCGGCGATCTGGCCTAACTCGGCCAATCGATCGCGATCAGTGGGAACGGTGAAACCAAATCCCGATTTTTTATCGGCTTTGTCAGTCATCTCCGTAAAATGGCTCCAGGTTTGCCAGTCGCCTTTTTAAATGCTTTTTCCATTTCTTTGAGGCGTTTGCGAATCAGTACTAATTGAGCGTCTGTTAAATGATCGACAAAAACTTTCCCTTCTAGGTGATCAAGCTCATGTTGTACAACAATTGCTAAAAAATCACCCGATTCAGCATCTAAAGAGATGCGTTGTTCTACACCCCATTCATTTTGAAAAATAAAATCAAGACGGCTTGGGCGTTCCACTTTGGCATACATCCCAGGGAAGCTAAGGCAGCCTTCTTCGTATACCGTGTGTCCAGTTGGCGATTCAATTCGGGGATTAATCCAGATGCGACGATCGGTGTGCCCTGCTTCACGTTGCTCGGGATCTGCTACATAATCAGTAACGAAGATTCGTTTTGAAACGCCAACTTGTGGTGCGGCTAAGCCTATGCCTTTGGCATTTTCCATACAGACAAACATACGCTCGCAAAAACTGCGTAGTTCATCGTCAAAAATAGTTACTTCTTCAGCGCGTTTACGTAACACGGGATGCGGATACTGCACAACGGATAAAGTGCTTGGATAGGTTGGTGATGCGGCGGGGGTCATGACTGTCGTGGAAGGGCTTGAGATGTGGGGCAGAACCTTATGCTGCGCCGACCTAGTCGCAAGACGTCCTGAGTCTTTTCGACACAATTTTAGATCACAAGGGCTTAACCGATGGTTGATATCAGTAAGCATCTCGCACGCATGCAGCAAGCGATTGATCGCCGTAACTGGCCACTTGCGCTAGAGATAGGCGAAGAATGTATGGATGTCGCTCCAGCCGAAGTTGAACTATATCGTCTGTATTGTGATGCGGCAAAGCGAAAAGCTAAAGAAAGCGATAAGAAAAGCCTTTTTGGAACCATGGGCATATCGTTTAGTAAAGATCCATTAAAATTATTAATTGGGGCAATGAAAAAAGTCGCATCGAATCCTGATGCAAAAAATCTCACCGCAGCCGGAGATGCTGCGCGTAATGTGTATAAATCTGGTACCAAGGCGATGATTGAGCCAGCCATTTATTTATATGAAGAAATGGTAGCGACTGGTTTATTTAACGCCGATGTATTATGGAATTTATCGCATCTTTATTTTGAACGCTTTCAGGACAAAAAAGATTTACCTAGTTTAGACTTGGCATTGAAAACCCTGGCAAAACTCGAAGTGGCAATGCCGAGCCATCCAGAAGCAGGACGGACCTTAAAAAATTGGGATGCGCGCAAATCAATGGAGATGCGTAATGCTAAGGGAAGTGGTGATGATTATCGCTCACAATTGTCGAGTACAGATAAGGCGCATCGTGCTGAAGTTATGAATAAAATGGTGCGTACGGCCGAGGATGCTCGTGAAGTATTAAAATACGTCGATGAGGATTTAGAGGAATCGCCAGAGAAAAAAGATACGTGGATGAAGAAGGCCGAAACGCATCGTCGTTTGGCAGAATTAGCAAATGATGCGAAGGAATTTGTGAATGCCCGTGAAGCGCTCGAAAAAGCACAAGCGATCGACAGTTTCGACTTTAGCATCGTTATTAAATTAGGCGATGTTATTATTGATGAACACAAAAATTATATTCGTTCGCTCGAGGCTGGCGGCCATGACTCGACTGAAGCAAAACAAAACTTGTTACAAATTGAAGTCGATGAATACAAAAAACGTGCTGAGCGCCAACCAACGGAAATGAGCCATAAATATAACTTGGGCGTCCGACTTTATAAACTTGGTAAGATTGAAGCTGCAGCCAGTGAGTTCCAGCGCACCGTTGCAGATCCTCGTTATCGCCTTCGAAGTTACAAATTCCTCGGCTCCTGCTTTGGTAAGAAGAATATGCTCGACCTAGCGGTCAAAAACTACACGGCTTTCTTGGATAATACCGAAGACCCAATGTCTGAGGAAGCTAAGGAGGTCCGTTACCTACGGGCGCGTCAGTTCGAATCGGCGGATAGGAAGCAGGAAGCCATGAATGACTTCTCATCATTGGTGGAAATGGACCTCGCATATAAGGACTGCGCAGCGCGACTTGAAAAATTGCGCGGAGCGTAATACTGCGCCGCCCTTGTAACCAAGGCAGCATCACCACATCCGGTTGATCCGGCCAAATCCCGTTGAACGGAATAGAAAAAAATGGCTCATAACAACAGTGCTCGCAAGCGCATGCGTCAAAACGAAGCGCGTCGTCTGCGTAATAAATCACGCCTCAGCGAGCTCAAAACCATCCGCAAGCACTTGTTGCGTGCATTGCATGACAAGGAACAAGCTAAGGCTGAAGAGCTTTACAAAGACCTGTCCAAGCACCTCGACCAAGCTGCGGCTAAGAACACCATTCATAAGAACAGCGCTGCTCGCTCAAAAGCACGCGTTGCTTTAAAGATTCAAGCTGCCAAAGCAGCCGCCAAGTAAGCCCTCGCTTCAGGCGCTCAGTTTCAGCGGCCCTCTTTACGGAACGAGGCCGCCACTTTCTTTGACTTTTTAGCGGACATGTTGTCTGCAGACGTTCAGGGCCACGTCTCCACGGCCCTCCATCGCCTTATAAGTCGATGGTCCACGAACCAGGAGTAATGACTATGGCAGTCTCTACTTACGAGACCACCATCCTTGTGCGCGCCGGTGCGGCCCGCACTGACTACGAAGGCACCTTAGCCGCCGTACGTCAAACCTTTGAATCAGAAGGCGCGACCTTCCTTGAAATAGACAAATGGGACGAACGCAGATTAGCGTATCCCATCAACGGCGAAACCAGTGCCGTTTATTTCAATGCCTATTTTACGGCTGATCCAAGTGCGATCGAAAAAATTGAGCGTCGTGCAAAATTAGGCGATACTATTTTGCGCCAATTAATTGTCGCTCGTCCAAATAAAGATCTTGAAAAAATTAAAGCGCAACGTGCAAAAGCTGCTGCTGCTGCATTAGCGGCTGCCGAAACTGCTGAATCTGCAGTTGTTAGCGAGGCCTAATCATGGCTGTTGCGATCAACCGCGTGCTTTTGGGTGGTAATCTCACCCGTGATCCGCAGGTGCGCTTTTTTGCTAATGAACGTGCAGTTGCTGACTTTGGTTTAGCAATTAATCGCCGTTTCAAAGGCAGCGATGGCCAAATGAAAGATGAAGTAACATTCATCGACGTTGAAGCCTGGGGACGTACTGCAGAATTGGTTGGACAATATCTAACTAAAGGTCGTGCGTGTTTCGTCGAAGGACGATTAAAGCTCGATTCGTGGGAAGATAAAGAAGGCCAAAAGCGTTCAAAATTAAAAGTAATTGCTGATAGCGTCCAATTTTTGGATGGCGGCAATCGCGGTGATCGTGGACCTGCTGGTGAAGTCAGTGATGGCGAATCCAGTGAAGGACCTGTTGCTAAGCCAAGTCGGCCTGCGCCGGCAGCGGCTAGCGACGATGAACCGCCATTTTAATCATTTAATTTAATCAATTAATAAACCTACGAAGAAAGAAACCTATGACCCCCACCGCGACCCGCGGAAAATTTGGCGATAAAAAGCGTAAAAAAACACGCGCCAAACGTACCGAAGCTCCAAAGTTTTGTCGTTTTGAAAAAGATGGTGTATTTGAAGTCGATTATCGTGACATTAATTTACTTGGCCGCTATGTATCGGCTCAAGGCAAAATTACCTCACGTAAACGCAATGGCTGCACTGCCTTTTATCAACGTCAATTAAATCTGGCTGTGAAGCGTGCGCGCTTCCTCGCCCTGTTGCCCTACGTGGGCGAGTAAAGGAGCTCCCAGATGGCACGACGCAAAGAAGTCTTGTTAGTCCAAGACGTATTAAAGCTTGGCAACATGGGCGATATCGTCCGCGTTTCTCCAGGCTACGCTCGTAATTATTTATTCCCGTATGGCATGGCCGTACCTGCTGACAGCGCTGCAAAACGTCAAATTGATGTATTGCGCGACAAGGCTGCAAAATCTGACGCTGAACGCGCAGAAAAAGCCAAAGTCCAAGCGAAAACGATGCAGGGTATGTCGATTCAAATCGCTGCTCGCGTATCGCATGATGACGAATTGTTTGGTTCAATCGGAACTAAAGAAATTGTCGCTGCCTTGGCAAAAAGTGGCGTAGAAGTCGACGGTAAACAATTACACTTGCACGACAAACTGAAAAAATTGGGTAAATACCAAATTGATGTTCGTCTGCATAAAACAGTGTCTGTTGAAGTGACGCTCGAAATCGTCAATGCCGATCCGAATGCGCCAACCTTAGCAGAAACATTAGCCGCCGCATCGGCAAAGAAAGATGACGCTGACAAGGCTGAAAAATCAGAAAAATCTGAGAAGCCAGCTAAATCAGAAAAAGCAGAAAAACCAGCCAAGGCAGAAGCCAAAGCTGAAAAATCGCCCAAAAAGGGCCTCACCACCCAAAAGGCGTAAAGGAACGGATCCATGAAAGCAGACATCCATCCGACTATTCGCAAAGTTGTC